>NZ_QOUX01000001.1:600000-757380 GCF_004116265.1 Anaerobacillus alkaliphilus
GAATTTGAAGTCGATTATCAAGGTGGATTTGGTTCTGGTTTAGATAATGGCGTACATAGTTGGTGGTACTATCTTACAAGAGACTCTGAATCATCCCCTTGGAAAATTGATGATTGGGGTTACTAGAACGTGATGCAGCTTTACTGAGATTTTCAGTAAAGCTGTTTTTTTTTGTTTGTAATAGTTTTGTAACATTTGTCATGATTGTTTTGGGAAGGGAAAGGTGTAGGAGAGTTTGAAAAGGGATTTTTACCAGGATGAGAGAGGCAAAGGGGATATGTCTAGAAACATTTTTTTTTTGCAAATAGATAGGTTATGAGGGGCTCTAAGGTGTGTTGTGGGTTAATTGAATCTTTTTGAATTTGAGGATTTCATCCATTCTTAACAGCAATGTTACCTAACTTTTCATGTTACTTGATAAAATTTAGTAGAAAATATATGTGAAAGAAGAGTGAAATTGATTAAAAGTATTGATGATCTATTAACCATGTTAGACGAGCTCTTAACAGATGAAAAATGCTTTAATTGGGATGAGTTCTACTCAGACCGTGACAAGAAAATTCCGTTTTTTATTAACTTTCCTGATGAAAATTTAGCCAGTTACTTTGAGAAGGGCTACGTTAGTACTGGCAAAGCTCTTGAGCTAGGCTGCGGGCCTGGAAGAAATGCGATTTATTTAGCTGAAAAAGGTTTTGTCGTTGATGCGGTCGATCTTTCAATAGAAGCACTTGAATGGGCGGGAGAACGAGCGAAAGAAAGAAATGCTTCAGTGAATTTTTTGAGCAGGAATATTTTCGAGTTAGAGTTTAGTGAAGGTACATACGATTTAGTCTACGATTCTGGCTGTTTTCATCATATCGCTCCACATCGAAGAATGAGTTATATAAAGTTAGTCATGAAAGCATTAAAGCCAGGAGGCTATTTTGCAATTACCTGCTTTGTTGAAGGTGGGAAGCTAGGCGGTTCTGCAATCTCTGATTTAGAGGTTTACAAGTTACGTAGTCTGCAAGGTGGCTTAGGATTTACAGAGGAGAAATTAAAGAAGATCTTTCATGAATTTGAGGTTGTTGAAATTAGAAGAATGAGAGAAGTTTCTGAAAATGAAGAGTTATTTGGTGTAGAAGGATTGTGGGCAGGATTGTTTCAGAAAGGAAGTTTATGAGTGCTAGTGTACCACAACATCTAGCTATTAAAAGTATGGTGGTTTTATGGGCAATCACCAAGATCCTAATACAACTCTAAACCTTAGTAACTCTATATATATCGATCCCACACACAGAAAGAATCCGATAGCGGAAGAGGGAAGTCGCTTTTCATATGTTGAGCAGAGTAATAAAAAATATAGATAGTAAGGGAGGGTTTTCATGTACGTTTCAATAGGTATGCTTTGTATACTGATATTTTATCTTGATAGATTAGGAAATAGATTTGTTAAGGGAGAATATGAAGACTTATCTGAGTTCATGAACTTTACTGAAACTAAGGGTGGCAGGGTTGTACGTTGGGGAGGAATAATATCAATATTCATTCTTATTTTAGCTGCGACTGCTACCTATATCATAAATGATATTAACCTTGGCAAATGGTACTGGGTTTTCTTTTACATTATGACTTATGGGATTAGGTCATTAGCAGAATGGATTTATCTTGATGGGAAAAAGCATATATTCTCCTTTTCATTAATGATGTTTGGCATAATAAGCGTATTGGTTATTTTTCATTTTAACGCTAACTAAACCAGTTAATAATTGCTCATTCTTATTTCATTAACGATTAGTTCAGGAACTGTCGCATTGATGGTTCATTCTAATCGGTAATTGAGAAACGGAAGCAGTTTGTGAGTTTAGCATTAGGGAGTAGTAAAGCTTAGGGGGAAGAAGTCAATGAAGAAGAATATAATACTTATATTATGTTTTATGTTAGTAATCACTATAGTCTTAGTTATTAATCCTAATGAGATGTATCATCATTTAAAAGCAGAAGAAAGAGTTTTAAGATTAATTGGTGACCCCAGTGTAAGAGAAAAAGTTTTAGGTGATGACTCAGTAATAACGAATATTGAATATGTAGGAAGTAATATGTACCGTTTGGAAATAGAAAATAATGCTTTTTTAATTGAAATAAAATCAAAAGGGTCTCGAACAAGCTATGAAGTTTTTGAGTTAAAACATAGTATTGATAAATTCGGATATTAAGATTGTGTAAAGCTGTACTTCAAGTAAACCAGCTAGTAGAAGCTCGGTACTTATAGTGTTAACGGAGTGCTTTAGTGAAAATTTGGAGTGAAGGACCTGGATATTTATAAAACCAGGTCCTATTATTTTTCTATTAAAATTGTCTTTTTGTAACTGGTAGATAGTGTTAAAATTTACTTATTCAAGTAAAGAAGCAGTTTGGAACAGATTTTATGAATGGAAATGGTGAGGGATAATGGATAGATTTTTATTTATTTTTGGCATAGTTGTATTTTTCTTTAGTTTCATATCTTTTGTAATGAATTTTATTGGTGAATATGAAGGTATAGCTATGGTTATTTCAGTATTTGCGATGTTAAATGCAAGTATAGCAATAGGTGTTTCGGAAATTTTGGCAAGAACTAAAAGCTTAAAATAACATTTTGCTATTTCATCAAACGAGAGCATTTTCTGTAATAGATAACCCTGGTTAGCGAAAGAAGTAATGAGACAAATTTGTTGTAAGGAGTGAGTTGAAATTAAAATCCTATTTATATGTAGTAAGAACAAATGGCGAAGCCCGACAGCTGAAAAGATTTTTCATGATTTCAATGGTTATGATGTAAGATCAGCAGGAACAGAGGTTGGTGCAAAGGTTAAGGTTACGAACGGACACATTGGGTGGGCAGACTTTATTTTTGTAATGGAGAAAAAGCATATACGACGGTTAAAAGATAAGTTTGGACCAATGCTCAATAATAAAAAGGTCTTGAATTTAGACATTCCAGATGATTACTGCTATATGGACGATGAGTTAATAGAAATCCTAAAAGCTCGGGTTGGAGAATTTTTAGAAGTTCCAGAGTAAAGCTGTTGTCACTCAACAGAAAACTAAATTTATCTTACGTTAATGGCAAGTAAAATGAACTGCAAGTTGCAGCTCATTTAATTAAATATTATTGAGAAATTTAGTAAAACGGGTGTCAAGGTTTTCTTATTGATTGGTGTTTGTTCGTCATACCACTACATGAGCAGAAGTTTTCAACGGAGAGGAGTTGTTATTATTGAGCACAGCACTTATTATCACTGGAGCGGTAGCAATCATTATTAGTGTTATAACAGGTGTTTTTACTGGGACATTCTTGGGATTTCTCCTTTTTTTAGCAGGTGGAGTTTTCATTGGCATGATATTATTTGCGTTTTCCCAAATCATTGATAACCAGTTAAACATTTTACATCAGTTACAAGTGCAAAATGAGTTTATGAGACAACTTCACAAAATACTAATGAACTGTCCCAATTGTGACTATGAATACGATAACACCTTTTCATCGTGTCCAAATTGTGGACATAGAAAATTATAATAAGATAGAAGGAAACATCCAACTAACTTTAGGGTAAAAACCCAAGAAAAGCTGCTACTAATAGTAGAACGTATAAGGAAAATCCATACGTAAGCCATTTGTAAAAGGAAGTTACGACCTTTGGCTTTGAGCTGCTTAGGGAAAGTCTTGAAAACAGGTAATCAGTTGCGAAAACTGCTATCAGGGCAGTAACGAAAAATGGTAAAAATTCTTGAAACATAATATACTCCTTTACTTGTATGTTATTTCTAATTTTAACACAAACATAAATGTGATTGGCATATTTTGTATGGATGTTTATCTCACCTACTCTTTGTCCAAAATGGAATGAGCAAAACAAAAAGTGGGGAGAACTCTTGAATACTAATTTTTATCATTTGTCGATTGAATTGATTGTAGGCTTTTTTGCCTTGTTCCTAGTTACAAAGTTGCTCGGGAAAACGCAAATTACTCAGCTAACACCGTTTGATTTTGTTTCTGCGCTTGTTCTAGGGGAGTTAATTGGTAATGCGATTTATAATAAGGACATTGGACTTCAATATGTACTTTACGCAATTGGACTTTGGGGATCGTTTATTTACTTGCTAGAATGGATTACACAAAGGTTTAAAAAGACAAGGTCCATATTAGAGGGGAACCCAGTGATCGTTATCAGGAATGGAAAGCTAGATCGACATCAACTTAAGAAAAGTAAGCTTGATATTAACCAGCTCCAGCATCTTCTTCGCGATAAAGATATATTTTCAATGCGTGAAGTAGAGTACGCAATTTTAGAAGCGAACGGAACTGTAAATGTACTTAGAAAACAACAATATGATAATCCGATGAATAAAGATTTTAATTTCAAACCACAGCCAGTTTATATGCCAATCTCTTTAATTAGTGATGGTGAAGTGTTATGGGATAACCTAAAGCAAGCTGGATTTGATGAAGCTTGGCTGTTAAGTCAACTTAATGCAAAAGGGATTGTAAAACCAGACCAAGTGTTTTTTGCAGAATGGCTGGAAGGAGATAGCTTGTACGTTAGTACTTACATATAGAACATAAGCACGCCTCGAATAGGGTGTGTTTTTTATTTGGTAAAATGTGCTAAAATAGGAAGTTAGGGAGGGAGTAATATGTTAACTGAAGCAATATCGTTATTAGAAGCAAATAACTATGAAGCCGCTAGAGAGATTTTAGATAAATTACTAGAGGCAGACCCAGAAGACAGTCAAGTGAATTTCTATTATGGAAGCTTTCATGATGGATTAGGGAACGAGAGAGAAGCCATCCCTTACTATGAAAAAGCATTGGCAAATGACATTCAAGGGCCTAATCGCGAAATGGCGTATGTTCAATTAGGAAGTAGCTTACGCTGCATCGGTGAATACGAAAAGGCCATGAAAATATTATCTAATGGTTTACAAGAGTTCCCTGCCAATGGTGCCATAAAAGTGTTTCTAGCAATCTGCTATTATAATACAAGCGAGCATGAGAAATCTGTTCAATTGCTTATGACTACTTTACTAGATACATCTACAGATCAATCGATCCAACAGTATAAGCGAGCACTTACATATTATAAAGACCATTTAAATAACACTTGGTGAATTTTAGGAGGAAAACGTTAATGCTCGAAACAAACCGCTGCGTGTTAAGTTTGATCCATAAGGATGATTATGAGGATGTAAAAAAACTCTATTTAGATGAAAGAGTTCGCGAGTACCTTGGTGGAACTGTTACTGAGGAACGGGTTAAAGGCAGCTTTACTAGTATTATAGAAGCTGATGATGGGTCCCTTTATTTTGTGGCAAGAGAAAAAGCCACGAAGCAGTTTATTGGGACAGTTTCCTTAGACACACACCATGACGGGGTTTCAACAGAAGTCTCCTATCAGTTGTTGCCTGAATGGTGGGGCGCTGGGTATGCTACGGAAGTAGTAAAAGAGGTAATCCAATACGGATTCACTGAACTTCAATTACCGGAATTGGTGGCGGAAACTCAAGCGGCAAATGAAGCCTCCTGCCGCCTGCTTGAACGGTTGGGAATGACGGTGAAGGAAAACGTCCAGCGCTTTGGTGCTGAGCAAGTAATTTATGTGGTAAGAAAATAATAGACAAGCACACGTTGGAAGATTTTCTAGCGTGTTTTTTTGTTGTCACCTCAAATTGTTACAATATTCGCAAAATTACTGTGGTATATATAATAATATCCATTGAACAGATAAGGGAGGTGGTTTTGTGTCAAAACTTTTGTTTATCATTCTATCAATCGTTGGGGGAGTGTTAGCAGGAGTACAAGCCTCAATAAATGGAGAACTTGGGAAAAGGGTTGGTGGACTAGAAGCATCCTTAATCTCGTTTTTCATTGGTACCTTATTTCTCGTGTTTATCGTTTTGTTTTTTGGGAAAGGACAAATTCATCAAATCTTTACTGTTCCAAAGTGGCAATTGCTTGGTGGTTTCCTGGGTGCAGTTTTTGTTACGGTGATCATCCTTTCTATTCCACATACGGGAGTTGCTTTAACAATTTTTGCGGCAATTATCGGACAGATGTTAATCAGTTTAACAATAGATCATTTTGGATTTTTAGGGATACAGGCGATCCCGATGAATTGGAGTCGAGTGTTCGGACTGCTATTAATGTTAGCTGGTTTGTTCTTTATTTATCGCGGTAGTATCACTCAGTAACAATCTTCCTTTGACAGAATGATCAATCAAGGGCAGTTTCTATTTAACAATATGTATAGTGTAATGGCCTGGAATTCAAAGTACAATTAACAAAACTAAACTAAATTCAGTATATTCTAAATATTCTCGCGTGTATAAGGGAGGTGAGTACGTCTTACATACGTGAAAATGACTCGTGTAAGCGCTTACTGAATTAGAACTATTAAATATATTTTTCCTATGGAGGGGTTTCATATGTCAGATAAAGTGATGATTGGTCTTATTCAAGCAGCGAATGATGTTCATGGGGATGAGCCTGTTGAAGTACACAAGGAGAAAGCGATTGAGAAACATATCAAGCTAGTAAGAGAGGCAAAAGATAAAGGGGCTCAAATTATCTGTTTGCAGGAAATTTTCTATGGCCCGTATTTCTGTGCTGAGCAAACAACCAAGTGGTACGATGCGGCAGAAGAAATTCCAAATGGTCCAACGACTAGAAGATTTCAGGATTTAGCCAAAGAACTAGGGGTAGTCATTGTTCTCCCAATCTATGAACGGGAAGGAATTGCTACTTACTATAATACGGCGGCAGTCATTGATGCAGACGGTTCGTACTTAGGGAAGTATCGCAAACAACATATTCCTCAAGTAGGAGTGGGAGATCAAGGCTGCGGGTTCTGGGAGAAATATTACTTCAAACCTGGTAACTTAGGGTACCCAGTGTTTGATACAGCCTTTGCAAAAATTGGGGTCTACATCTGCTATGACCGTCACTTCCCAGAGGGTGCGAGATTGCTAGGGTTAAACGGAGCGGAAATTGTCTTTAATCCTTCAGCAACTGTTGCTGGTCTTTCTGAATATCTATGGAAGCTTGAACAACCAGCGCACGCCGTAGCTAATGGGTATTATATTGGCGCAATCAACCGTGTTGGCTTTGAAGCTCCGTGGAACATGGGTGAATTTTACGGACAATCGTATCTTTGCGATCCAAGAGGTAGTTTTGTAGCCATGGGTAGCCGTGATAATGATGAGGTTGTAATTGGTGAAATGGATAAGAAGACGATCCGTGAAGTTCGTGATACTTGGCAATTCTACCGTGATCGTCGTCCTGAAACGTATCAAGAAATGACAGATCTTTTACCATAAGAAGAAAAACAGGAGCAATAGGAATAAGTCTAACTCCTATTGCTCTCTCAACTTTGTAGATAAAGGAGGCATTTCTATGACAAACAGATCGTTGCATGACTTAGAAAAGAATTTTCAAGAAGTTCATCCTGGCTTAACAAATCAAGAAGCATTTGAAGAAGCAAACCGTTGTTTATATTGCTACGATGCTCCCTGTATTCAGGCCTGTCCGACAGGCATTGATATTCCTACGTTTATTAAGAAGATTGCTTCAGGGAATTTAAAAGGCTCTGCCAAAACAATTATGACCGCAAATCCCGTAGGAGCGAGCTGTGCGCGTGTCTGTCCAACTGAGGAGCTTTGCGAAGGTGCCTGTGTCCTCAACCACTCCACAAAACCAATTTTAATTGGAAACTTACAGCGCTATGCGACCGATTGGGCGATCCAAAATGAACAAGTTTTATTTAAAGCTGGTAAAAAGAATGGCAAATCAGTCGCGATTGTTGGTGGAGGTCCAGGAGGGTTATCCGCAGCAAGAGAGTTAGCGTTACTAGGCTTTCAAGTCACAATTTTTGAAGCTGAAAAACTAGCCGGTGGATTGAACACGTATGGGATTGTCTCGTTCCGGTTACCACAGGCGATCTCGTTTTGGGAGGTAGATCAAGTCAAGAGCTTGGATGTAGAGATCCGTACCAATAAAAGAGTTGGCAAGGATGTCTCTGTCCAAGAGCTTTTAGATAACTATGATGCTGTTGTGTTAGCAATTGGGATGGCGAATGTTCCGATGCTAGGGATTGATGGTGAAGAGTTAGATGGCGTTTATGATGCAATCGATTTTGTAAAAGATACGAAAATAAAACAGCTGACAAATGATTATGTAGGAAAGCGTGTGGTCGTGATTGGAGCTGGGAACACAGCGATTGATGGTGCAACTTGCTCGGTACGCTTAGGTGCTGAAAACGTCAAAATCCTATATCGACGTACGGTTGACGAAATGACCGCTTATGATTTTGAATATGAGTTTGCCAAACAAGAAGGCGTTGAATTCCGCTGGTTAACTGCTCCAAAACGGATTATTGGTGATGAAAATGGGAAAGTGACGGGGATTGAATGTATCAAGATGGAGCTTGGAGAACCAAGTGATGATGGACGTCGTCGACCAGTTCCGGTACCTAATTCGGAGTTTGTCCTTGAAGTTGATGCTGTCATTAAAGCGATTGGTCAATCAAGATATGTTCAATTAATTGAGCAGTTTGGTCTTGAACATGATGATGGCGTTGTAAAAATTGATGAGGTGACATTCCAAACGTCTAAAGAAAAAGTATTTGCCTGTGGCGATGTCATTTTTGGTAAGGGACAGGGGGAAGCGATGGTTGTTTCAGCTGCACAGCAAGGAAAAGAGACTGCGTATGCCATTTACAAGCAGCTTGTGCAACAAGAAGTAGAAACAGCATAATCGCAAATATAATCTTGAAGGAGGGTTCATTATGGCTGATTTACGAATAAACCTTGCAGGAATTAAATCACCGAATCCGTTTTGGCTTGCCTCGGCACCTCCAACGAATTCTGGTTATCAGGTTCAACGAGCGTTTGAAGCAGGTTGGGGAGGAGCTGTTTGGAAAACGCTCGGAGATCCGATTTTAAACGTGTCTTCTAGGTTTGCTGCTGTAAGCTTTAACGGCCAACGTGTCGCTGGCTTTAATAATATTGAGTTAATTACCGATCGACCTTTAGAGGTGAATTTACGAGAAATCTATGAAACAAAAAAGAGATTTCCAAACCATGTAATCATTGCCTCACTAATGGTCGAGCCGAAGCAAGAGAAATGGCATGAAATTGTTAAGCGCGTCGAGGATGTTGGTGTTGATGGGTTAGAGCTAAATTTTGGCTGTCCACATGGAATGGCAGAACGTGGGATGGGAGCGGCATCTGGTCAAGTACCAGAGTTAGTCGAAAAGCAAACCTATTGGGTAAAGGAAGTTGCGCAAACACCCGTCATTGTTAAGCTAACACCAAACATTACTGATATTACCATAACAGCTGAAGCTGCTGTTCAGGGTGGTGCTGATGCGATAAGTATGATCAATACGATTAATAGTTTAGCAGGTGTTGATCTGAATACGTGGAACACGATCCCACATGTTGCTGGCAAAGGGGCTCATGGTGGCTACTGTGGACCGGCTGTTAAGCCAATTGCACTTAATATGGTGGCAGAATGTGCAAGAAGTCCAAGGATTAATGTTCCAATCTCAGGTATGGGCGGAGTCTCAAACTGGCAGGATGCCGTTGAATTTATGCTGATGGGAGCAACGGGGGTACAGGTTTGTACAGCGGTGATGCACCATGGGTTTAGAATAGTTGAAGACTTTATTGAAGGTCTATCAAACTACTTAGATGAAAAAGGCTTGGACTCAGCTATGGACTTAGTAGGTAAGGTAGTTCCGAAATATTCGGACTGGGGGAACCTTGATCTCAACTACAAGATCGTTGCCAGGATTAATAAAGATACCTGTATCAATTGCAACAAGTGTCACATTGCCTGTGAGGATACCTCGCACCAATGTATTGATATGTTGAAGGAAGAGAGTGGAAAGCCATATCTGCAAGTTCGTGAAGAGGATTGTGTAGGCTGTAATTTATGTTCGATCGTCTGTCCTGTGGATGGGGCGATTGAGATGGTGGAGCTACCACATGAACAAGCGCCAATGACGTGGAACGAGCGTCAAGCAGCTCTTGGAGCAGTTCAATCTTGTAAAGTAGACTTTGTAAAATAGGAGGATCTCGATGAAAAAACTAATTAGAAACGGAACAATTGTAACGGCAACAGATACCTACCAAGCAGATGTGTTAATTGAGAACGGAAAAATTTCGACGATTGGACAACTGCTCTCTGAAGAAGGTGCAGAAGTAGTTGACGCAAATGGCTGTTATGTCTTTCCGGGGGGAATTGACCCACATACTCATTTAGAAATGCCGTTTGGAGGAACGATTACGGTCGATGACTTTGAAACAGGCACAATTGCAGCTGCGTTTGGTGGAACAACCACTGTCATTGACTTTTGCTTAACGAATAAAGGGGAGCCATTAAAGAATGCCATCCAAGTTTGGCATGACAAGTCCAAGGATAAAGCAGTGATTGATTATGGATTCCACTTAATGATTGGTGAAGTGAATGACGCTGTTTTAGAAGAGCTACCGAGTGTCATCGACGATGAAGGAATTACTTCCTTTAAAGTATTTATGGCCTATAAAAATGTGCTACAAGCAGATGATGAAACATTATTCCGTACGTTAGTAGCAGCTAAAGAGCTAGGCGGCCTCGTGATGGTACACGCTGAGAACGGTGATGTCATCGACTTTTTAACAAAAAAAGCATTGGCTGAAGGAAATACGGATCCAATTTATCATGCTCTTACAAGACCACCGGAAATTGAAGGTGAGGCAACAGGCAGAGCGGCACAGCTAACAGGTTTAGCAGGCTCACAACTGTATGTTGTTCACGTTTCTTGCGCGGATGCAGTTGAACGCATTGCGGAAGCGAGAAATAAAGGCTTTGACGTTTGGGGCGAAACGTGTCCGCAATACTTGGTATTAGATCAAACAGCTCTAGAAAAGCCGGATTTTGAAGGGGCGAAATATGTCTGGTCGCCACCACTCCGGGATAAATCCCATCAAGAAGTACTTTGGAATGCTTTGAAAAATGGGCAGCTACAAACATTAGGTTCTGATCAATGCTCATTTAATTTTAAAGTTCAAAAAGAACTAGGGAGAGGAGATTTTACGAAAATTCCAAATGGTGGTCCAATTATTGAAGATCGTGTCAGCATCTTATTTTCCGAAGGGGTGAAAAAAGGCAGAATTGATCTTAACCAGTTTGTCGACATAATGTCTACTAGAATTGCAAAATTATTTGGGCTGTTTCCACAAAAGGGAACAATTGCTGTTGGTTCTGACGCTGACATTGTCATTTTCGATCCAAACGTAGAAAGAACGATCTCAGCAGAAACCCATCATATGGCGGTTGATTACAGCGCCTTTGAAGGAATGAAGGTAACAGGAGAACCTGTATCCGTCTTATCCAGGGGAGAGTTTGTCATTCGTGACAAGCAATTTGTTGGGGCTCCTGGTAAAGGACAATTTTTAAAACGAGCAAAATATGGCTCAACGACTTCAGACAAAAGTCAAACACTCAAAATCTAGCGCAAACAATCCTACTCATAGCAAGTGCGTAAGAGATCTTATGCACTTGCTCTCCTAGTAAAATTATAAACCTAAATATCTGAATATTAAGAAAATAATACACTGGGGGCGATTAAATTGGACAAAAAAGAAAGTTATCTACGGTCACCGGACTTACTTCCTACCACCCAAAGTGGGAAGAAAATAAGTCCGATTGGTTTTGCTTTTATCTGGGTAGGAATGGCAGTTGTGCTTGCGGCATTTGCTATTGGAGGAACTGGGGTTCAGAGTCTCTCGCTTGGCTGGGTTGTGTTCGCAACAATCATCGGTTCGATTGCAATTGGACTTTGTATGACATTAATTGGTGATATTGGTGTGGAACATGGGCTATCATTTCCTGTTTATATGCGGGCTCCGTTTGGAACGGTTGGTACTCATATCCCATCTATTATCCGGGGATTTGTAGCATCATGTTGGTTTGGGATCAATACGTATTTTGGTTCAACAGCGATGAATGCCATTTTATTTGTCCTTATAGGTTTTGATAACTGGTTCGTCTGTTTCTTAATCTTCGCAACGATACAGGTTATTAATACGTCATTAGGTATTAAGGCAGTTGAGAGATTTGCTGATTTAGCAGCTCCAATCATAATCTTAATTTCAATTTGGATGTATTCAACGCTATCAGAATCTGCGTTAGCCCAAGGACGTGAAGTGTGGGCTTGGGTGGAAAGCCCAGTCACTGGTGGCGCAGCGTTTACTGCATTTATTGTTGTGATTATGGCAAACATGGGCTTCTGGGGAACACTCGCTGCTGATATGCCGTCTCTTTCGCGCTTCTTTAAGGCCCCTTTACGTGAAAGAAACTGGTTTAAGCGAAACAAAACTCAAATTGTTGGTAGCTTAGTAGCTTTACCGATTACACAAACGTTTATGATTATTATCGGTGGAGTTTCCTATATTGCTGTTTCTAATTATGATCCTGTTGTTGCCTTACAGGAAGCCGCTTCTGGATTAGTACTAGGAATTCTTTTGTTAATGATTGTGTTTGCCCAATGGTCAACAAATATCTCGGCGAATTTAATTCCAGCAGCGACAATTTATTCCAATGTTGGTGGACCAAAAGTTCCGTTTTGGGCAGGGGTAGTAGCGGCCGGGGTCATTGGAACGATCGTCCAACCGTGGAGCTTGTTTGGGATTATCATTCCTGCACTATTAATCGTCGGTGGAATTCTATCAGCAATTGTAGGGATTTTGTTTGCTGACTATTATCTATTACGTAAGCGTAGAGTGAATGTTCAAGATTTATATAAAGACAATGGCCAATACCGTTACTACAATGGCTTTAATATGGCAGGATTTATTGCCTGGATTTTAGGTGGGGGGTCTGCTTACTTCTTATCAAACTACTCATTTATCGTTGGCTTCCTTGTCGGGTCCGTTACTTATTATTTCCTAGCAAAATATTGGTGGTTCTCGAAATATGAGCAAGCAGAAATTACGGATCCGAATGATGAGAAGTATTTAGGAATTACAGTCGGGCGTTACTGGGAGGTTGATGAGGCGCCTGAAACTGTGGAGGTTCCAGTTGGTGGGGCAGTCATTCCTGGAGAAAAAGCATAGATATAGAGGAGAGGATTAAAAGATGTCATCATATAATGAATATATAGCTGAGCGTGAAAAAATTGATTTTTTGATTGAGCAAGGCTATAAAATTAAAGCCGTCACAGAAAACTTAAGTGGTGCTTTTGTAGAATTTCAGCAAGCAAACGGGGAATCTCTAAACGTTGAAACGTTACACATTTTAACAGCCGATGCAAGAAAGTATTTTTCAGGAATTCTTATTCAACAAAAAACGTAAATTAATTAAAGGGGGTATTAGGCATGGAATTTAAGTTAAGCTCTAAGCAAAATGTGTTCCCGTGTGAAGTGACAATTGATGAGGATAATGGTCGATATACAATTCGAAAGCCAGATTCATGTGGTGAAATCTTTAATACCCCTCAAGACCTAATCCTCTGGGTTCTGAAAAACTGGAGCGCCGAACAGTTTTGCGACGAAAGTCAATTTCATGCAATGGTTAGAGAGATGGAACTAAATTACCCATTCATCAATTAAGAAGCAGGGACTCCCTTAATGGGTTTCGTTACCTATCGCAAAAAAAATGTAGAGTAAATTGCCTATCAAATTGTTACTAAATTTGGTAGGCAATTTTTATTGGTATAAAGCGATTTTTCAAAAATTATAGTGATATGTATGTTCAACAGGTTACATACGCAAATGAGGGTACAAATTAATGTACGGTTTAACTTAAATATATCTTTCCAGTTCTCAATTGGAATACAAACTTAAAAAAACTCACAAGGAAATTGGTATTTTATGTTAAAGTAGTAAAGAGTTATAAAAACAAGTTTGTGAAGAGGTGTACTTTAGCTAACGAAGCAGGATAGTTAAAGAAGCTATAAATTAAATAATGACTTTTAGGTGTGATAAAAATTGAACAAACGATTAAGGAAGAAGTTTGAAAATAGATATAATATTTTAAACGAGGCGAAACGTCAAAAGAGAAAGCGAAAAGGGAATCGGTGCATACAGTATGAACTTTTACCAATGGGAGAAGACGATAAAATTGCGATGCTAAACGATGAAATAACACCTGACTACCCAAACGCTACACACTGGCTTTTGGACTTGTACCATCGAAAATTGAACAACGTTTATCAAGTTAGAGTTTTTCCTTGTTCTAAATTTGGTGGTAGTCCAACTCAATCGCCTGTTCGAATGATTTTTAGTAGCGAGAATATGTTCGAAAAAGTTGTTGGAGATATGAGAAAGGATAAGTTTTGGGATGCTGATTATTAAGGATATTTTTGGTAATGTGTTATTACAGTAATGGAAGCAATAGCACAAGAAGGCTGTTGCTTCTGTTGCATTGAGCAGGATAGTACCTTAATAATTACGATAATAGTTCTCTTAAATAGAGGTGAAAAAATGAAATGCGATGAATGTGGATATGACCACAAAGAGGTATTAAAGCATTGGGAATACAGGGGCGAAAGTAATAATGACGGATTTACTTATACTATCCTTTCCAATACTTATGATGGAGAAATACTTAAAGAAATACTGAGTCATTCATTGTCACTACATAAACCACCATTTGATTTATTTATAGATACTTGTGTTGTGGAAACACATGGATGTAAAAATTGCTTTTTAGAATATTTAAGAAGTGCAGAAGAACGGAGAAGAATAGAGCAACAATTTTTTGATTTAGGTATAACCCTACATGAATTCTTTTAGTATTTAACTCAACTAAAGAATGCGAATGTTCAAGGGAGCAGTCGCTTTTTTAATTGATAAGCAGTTTTTTAAAACGACAATAAAACTTTACTTTATGACAATAAAACTTGACATTCGGTTATACGAATTATAGAATTAAATCGTAGAATGTTAGGAGGCTTATAAATGAATAGGAAAGATATTTTAAAAAAAGCTCAGCAGGAAAAAAAGGATGAACGTGAAGAACATGTTAAAACTAAAGCATTTCAAATTGGGTGGTTAAGTGTTACTGCAGTTATATTATTTTTAATCATTTTTCGCACCTTTAATAATGAATTCGTCAGCGACATTTTGATGATACTGGCAGCACAGACAGCCGCAGTTTCTTTTTATCAATATTTTAATATGAGAGATAGGAAAGGATATTTATTTACTGGAATCATGTGTACAATTGCAGTTTTTCTTTCTTTTGCAGCTTTGCTAAGCCAATATGGGGTGTACTAAATGAAAGATAAGCCCGAACAACTTATACTTAAAAATCGTTTGAAAATAGCACGAGCAGAAAAGAATATGTCACAAGGTGAATTGGCAAATACAGTTGGTGTCTCAAGGCAAACAATTAGTTCAATTGAGACAGGGCAGTTTAACCCGACGGCTAAATTAGCATTAATATTATGTATTGCATTAGATAAGAAGTTTGAAGAGCTGTTTTATTTTGATTAATTCAATTATTATTAGCTTCTTCCACGAAAGGATAGCGTTAGCACAAAAAACTGACGCTGCTCTTATTCAACAAACGGGTGCATTAGTTCCAGAAAGGTGATGTTATGGCTCATTTATGGGATAGTTTTTTAGACGAAATAGGGCTAGATAAAGTTGACAGGGAAATTGCTAATATAACGACACTGATTGAAGAACCTTCAGGTGAACCAAAAGAACAAGTTTTAGATGAGATATTTGATTTTGTGAAAAGGCTATATGGTGATGAGAAATGTACTATCCTTTGGTGGGATGGTAAAACAATACCTTCTACAAAAATAGTCAGCAAAGATGACATAGGTTATTTACAAAATTTATGGTCAAGGATTGCAGGGAATTATCTTTTATTTTTACCGATAACCTTTGATGAGAGCAAAATTAATGTTGAAGATGAAGAAAAATTCATTGGAAGAATTTTAGTTTTGTACTCTCATTTAATATTGAAGTCACCTGACGCATACGAAATTTTATATTTTAAAATTAAAAAAAATAAAACTTTAATAAATTAAATGGAGAGCGATAGCTTAGTTGAAGGTTATCGCCTTTTTCTTGTTGAAGTAAAAAAAGAAAAGCGATATTAGGATGTAAGTATTATTGAAGTTTTAACTGTTTTTATAACTTTTTGAAAGAGGTTGATATTATGGGATTTGTTGTAGCAATTGGAGTTGTTATAATAGCAATTACTTGTCTATCTATTGATGGGAAATTGAGAAAGAACAACGAACATAATATTTTTTCATCGAGTATTATTGAGAAAAAGTTAAAATCTATTGAAGAACAAAACAAACGTGTAATAGAAATTTTAGAAGAAATTAGGGATAAAAAATAAAAACCCTATTAAAGTAACGATAAGCTTTTCTTGATTAAAGAAATTTGAGGTATCTTAAAGATATTTTTGATAAAATAGAAATATAATTATTTCACAAAGGGGGAGTAAAAATGTTATGGGAAGATGTTCGAAAAGCATATCCAGATAAATGGGTTGTATTTGAAGCAATTGAAGCTCACTCAGATAGTAATTATCGTATAGTAGATGATATTGCGGTAATAGATAGTTTCGACGATTCAATGGACGCATTCCGTCGTCATAATGAATTACACAAACAAAAGTCTAATCGTGAACTTTACTTCTTTCATACATCTAGGGAAGAACTCGAAATACGTGAGAAGAAATGGACAGGACTTAGAAAAATATGATTAAGATAAAAGAATTGTCAGAATTACCATTTATAGAAGCTACAGTTACATTTCGAAGGCAGAGCTTAAAATTAGAAAATGTTTTAATTGATACTGGATCTGCTGGAACAATTTTTAATGTTAACAAACTTGAAGTGATAGGAGTAAAGCCAGAAGCTAATGATGTAACTCAAACGATTCAAGGAGTCGGTGGACTTGAGTTTGTTTATACTAAAAACATAGATCAAATCTCTATTAACAATGAAATCACAATTCAAAACTTCCATGTTGAATTAGGGTCAATGGATTATGGCCTTGAGATTGATGGTATTATAGGCTTTGATTTCATGAAGGAAGTAGGTCTTATTATTGACTTGAAACAGTTCAATATATCCATAAAGTAAGTCCTCTTTTAAAGGGGATATTTTTTTTCATAGAAGTTATGGCTATGTGAAGTGTTACACTTAAAGTAAACGGAAGCAATAGTTGAGGAACTGTCGCTGCTTCCGTTGTGGTGCAAACGAGGAAACTGAAAATGAAAGAAGTTTAAAAGGAGGAACTTGTGGAACTTTTATTATACTTTGCAATTTTTTTAAATCCGATATTAGCGATAATATTTTGTTTAAATTTAGTAGAAATTATTAGGAAAATCTCTGCTAATACTGAAGCTGAGACTACAAAACATACATTTTGGATGACTATTTCATTGGTATATATTGTTGGAACAATTACAATAGCAAGTATTTTTGCTTTATAGTTTAGAGTTGTTGGGTAACTAGTTATATAGAAGCTAAGTTCATATTGTGTTAACGAAAGCGTTTATTCAAGAAGGAATAAACGCTTTTCCTGTGGAATTTATTTACAAATGAGTAGAATAGTTGCGGAAAATTAAATAGTAAAGGGGTAGAAAAATGAAGATTTCAGATGTGTTCTATGATTTACCGACTCTGGAAACAGAAAGAATTCTATTAAGGAAATTTATACTTAATGATGCTAACGATATGTTTCAATACTCATCTGTTCCAGAAGTATCGAAATTTGTTCCGTGGGAAACTCATAAAACAGTAGAAAATTCAAAGGATTTCATTAGTTATATCCTAAAACAATACGAAGAAAGTAAACTAGCTCCTTGGGCTATTGAATTAAAGGAAAATAGAAAGGTAATTGGAACAATTGATTTTGTTGCTTGGTTCCCGCAACATTATCGTGCTGAAATAGGGTTTATCTTATCTAAAGAACATTGGGGATCGGGCTTAATTCCCGAAGCAGCAAATAAAGTAATCCAATTTGGGTTTGACAGTATGGAGTTGAATAAAATAAAGGCACCTTGTATGGTTGAGAATGTTCAATCTCAAAGAGTTTTACAAAAGCTTGGAATGACATTAGAAGGAGTTATGAAAAACGAATATTATATTAAGGGTATGTTTAGAGATATGGCTGTTTACTCTTTACTAAAGAAAGATTTCCAAAGAAACTAATAACCTACCCTTATTTAACAAACGGGTGCTTACCTTTAAGTAGCATCGGGCATGAAAGTAACGATGAGAATATGGAGTGAAGCTGAACATGTACGAATTGCTCTTAGAGATTAAAACATTTAGGGATTGGGCTATAACAGCAGATCAATCATTCGGAGAATGGGAAACTGAGTATTTCCATTGGGACAAAATTTATCATTTTGCTAGCCAGTTAATAGAGAATATAGCTGTTGAAAGATGGAGTTCAGAACTTCTAAATGAATTTTTGTATATTTTAGCCAGGGACAATGAATGTGAAATAATTATTGATACTTTAATAGAAAATCCGCACCAACTGTTATCAATAGCAGAACACTCGGTTTCCTTTCCAGACCATGATACAAGATGGCAAATAGCTTATGGGCTTGGAGAAATAAAAGAAAACGGTCAAGAAATAAAAAAACTTTTAAAGAAATTTCTATATGATGAGGAGGAATATGTCAGAAGAAGAGCTACTTTTTCTTTAGGGAAAAAGGGATTAAAATTGTAACTTTCTTATTGCGTTAACGGGTGCGTTACTGGAACAAGTAACAGTGACCCTTCTTTATAACTCATGAAGCTGGTTTGTTGAACAGGAAGTAATGAGGGGAGAAAAACTTTATTGATGAGGTGTCGAGATTGAAAGAATTATTTACAAAATTGTTATTAGTTATGTTCTTCATTGGAGTGATTAGAATACTATTTAAGCATATTTTTACATATATTAGTAGCTATGTATCTGGAAGCTTTGGATTTAGCGTTATTATTTTATTAATTATACTTATTATTTCCTTAATAGCTACTCAATGGTTTCAGGGGTTAAGAATGAGTGGTAAACATAAATCTATAATTGTTATAATTATTCTTTTATTAAGCGTGTAAGCTTTGCTTAAACATCAGCAGTGACACTTTTATATTAGTATTGACTAGTTTTTTCAACATGATATTAAATTAACGAAAGCGAGAGCCAATAAGGCGGTTCTTCTGTTGCTATTGGAGAGATGAATAAAAGAGGTGAAAAAAATTAATAAGCAGATTAGCATCATTAATTTAGCAATCTTTGTGGTTATTTTATTGCCAATTTTGTACGGGGTTAGTTATTTCTATGAACGTACTGGAAGTCGTGGAATAGCAGTTAGTATGAAGATAGAGGAAAAGATTTTAGTAGTCGACAAACATTATATCATTTTATGAAGTGAACATGACCCTAACTACATAATTGAAGTTGTAGTACCTGCAACAACTTGGAGCCTTGTCGATGAAAATGAAAAGTATACAATTAGATACTATAAAAGACTATTTGATAATCATTATAAACTCAAAACCATTGACCATGAAAAGGAGTAATTAATCTTACTTACTTCTCACTAAACCAGTTAATAGAAGCTCGGTTCTTATTGCGGATGCGATAGCAGAACAGGTCTGTCGCTCCTTCAATTATTGAAGCAAAGAGTTGAAGAGGAACTAAAGAGAAGGTTGATGTTATAGAAAACGATGAAAAGAGTGGAGGTGAAAAGAATGAAAAAAGCAAAGAATTATTGCGGTGCAATTTTTGCAGTAGGTGTAATACTGTTTATTATTGGCATATTTAATATTATTTATTCCAACGTTAATGTATACTTTGTAGGTTTAGGTGATGTTAGTTTATATTTTCTGTTGTCAACGGGAAGTGTTTTATTATTTATAAGCTATATTATTAGTAAAATTTTAGACAATATTGAAGTGGAAATAAACGAGGTAAAAGACCGTACATTAAATTTAGACATTAAAATAAATAATCAAAGACGTTTATAAAATAATGTCACTTTGATAAATGACTTATAGAGGACAAATTATAGAAGAATATTAAACTAACGGAAGCAATAGCTGAACTAGGCATCATTTCCAAACAAAGATTGTTTTGGTCGATTAATGGCTGAGTCAAGTAAACCTGCATCTTTTACTCCAACTGGTTCATTTGGTGAATACAACGTATTTGAACAGTATTAATTGCAATTACTTGGTTCGTTGTTAGATAAACGATTTCATCCATTATCTGCTCACTAACCCTTTAAAGGCTTTATCATGTTCTTTAATTACTTCATTTAAGATATCCATGAATTCAGCATCAACACCTTCTGGGAGTGTAATTTGCTCTTTTTTCCGTAAGTCAATTTTGCCATCTTTGACTTCTACTTGAACATCATCACCCTGTGCTAAACCAACTTGTCTAAGCAACTCAGTAGGTATAGTAATGCTGTAACTATTTCCAATTTTAGTAACTTTTCTTTCGAATTGTTCCAATGAATTTGCACCTCCGTTATAATCGTTATAACAAGATTATAACAAATTTAGTGATTAGATAAAAATCTTATTGTATTGACGAGAGCTACTGTTGAGTAGCAGCTGCATCTGTTAGTTTTTTTAACCATTAATTAATTCATAATGTGAAAGGTTGATAATATATGCCTGTCCATGAGTTCGGCATTATCCATGATTTTAATACCCTAGAAGATTATGGCTACTATGCCCCAAAAGAATATAAATGTATTTCAGTTGATGATGATTTAATTCAGAATTTTTCTGAAACCTTACAAGTAATGAAGAGTTCCTTCCATTCGTCTGATGGTTTATCTGATAATTCGTTAAAATATTCGATCGGTATTTTAGTGAGGGGGAAATGTGTTTGAAGTTAATTGGGAATAAATGGTTTTTGGTGGTAGTAATATCGTTTTTTGCTCTAATAATTAGTTATTATCTCTTCTTTGAAAATTCCCAGATGACAAAGAGTATTGGCATGGGAGGTATGATTGTAGAAGAAAAACACCATTATATTGAGCCAGGTCAATATTTTGAAATGTGGATTATTGGATATAATGCTCATGAAAAAAAAGAGAATCGTGAGCGTTATAAAATTTTCATTAAAGAATCAATGGTTTATAACTTAATTGAAGAAGGCGAGGAATATATGGTTTCCTTTAAATCATTCAGGGAAGATGAAGAATTTGGTTATGTCTATAAATTGGAGCAAATTAGTAATCAAGAGGAATATCAGTTGCGAGGAAAGGGGCGTATTAAGTAAGTTTCCTTAATATTGATTATTAAACAAACGAATGCATTAGAGAAATCTTGTCTTTTTTTAGCTAAAGGTGTGGATGAAATATATAAAATGCAGAAAGTGGATGCTAGAACAATATTAAAAATAGAAGGGTGGTGCTTGGAGTGAAATGGTCCGAAGTTAGAAAGTTATATCCTAATCAATTTGTAAAATTAAAATCATTATCTTCTCATATTAAAGGTGGGCAAGAGATTATAGATGATATGGCTTTGATATCACCTGTACCAGATGATATTGCAACCAAGGAATTATTGAAATCGAAAGGTGATGAATTAGTCTATCATACAATACATGAAAATATTGTCCTTGAAATTCGTCAAGATATTGGGTTAAGGAGATTTGACTACAATGAAAATCAAATATAAATATGGATTACTTTTAGTTGATATTAGTTTGACGTTCAAAGGAAAAAGCATAGTAATTGAATATGGTGGTAGATACAGGGGCAGCTAGAACACTTATTTCACAGAATGTTGTAGAAGAAATTGGTCTAGGAGTAGATTTATAGGATAGAATTGTCACTTATTATGGAATTGGTGGAAAAGAGCACGCTTTTAGGAAACGAGTCGACTTAATTCAAATTGGCGATTTTACAGCAAAAGAAGTGGAGTTAGATTTTAATGATTTTGGATATGACGATATCAATGGTTTACTAGGCTTAGATTTGTTAATGAAAGCCGGCTACATTATTGATTTGTCAAAACTACAAATGAATAAAAACAACTAAGGGACCTTTGATAATTATTTAGATATTGGGTCCTTTTTATGTTAAATTATTTTCAACGGAAGCGATAGCGGAATAGAGCTGTTGCTTCTTCAATTATTTAGGTTAGTTTAGGATTAAAACAGGATATTACCAAAATTCAACTATCTAATTTCTATATATAGACTTCCGAAAGTTACGTCAATGTATCACCTATTGCCTCCGATCAAGGTGGTATGAGTTTTTGGGTGAAGTTTGGGTTTGTATGGAAAAAATTAATTACAATTTGCACCGCAAAATGCATTACAATTTGGAGTCTATTTTATAGTGTAAATTCTAGTTTTGCGATAGTTAACGGAACCCGTTAGGAATCCAAGTTTCTTTTTTTAGCTTGTCCTGATACGCAAAGAAAAAGCGAATTCTTTTTCCTAGGGCGCCTTGAGATTTTCTTGTTGGATTTTAGCATAATAGCACTTGTTTCCTCGAAAATCTCCACGAGACAACTCTCTCATATTATAATAGTTACATTCCTCAAAGGGCGAGGTGCTTGAAGTGAAATCTTATTTAACAATTGAAGAAATCATGAAGCGAAAACATTTTGAAACGGTTGAGGTTGTTGCAGGACAATCGGGGCTCCATCGGTTTGTTAAATGGGTCCATGTTGTTGAAGTTATTCAAATTCGTAAGCTTCTTAATGGACATGAACTAATCTTAACGACTGGACTAGGGTGGAAAGATGATAAAGAAATATTTCTGTCTTTCCTTACGCAGTTAATTGAATGCAATGCTGCAGGATTATGCATTGAGTTAGGAACCCACGCTACATACATACCTGAAGAAGTAATTGAGCTAGCCAACGAGCATCAATTTCCGATCATCATATTTCATCAAGAAGTACCATTTGTCGCAATTACACAAGACATTCACTCCTTATTGATCAACCAACACTATCAAATGATCTCAGATCTAGAAAACTACTCACAACAGTTAAATAAAAAACTATTAGAAATAGAAGATTATGAAGAAATTTTGCATTTCTTTCAAAAATATATTGATCTCCAAGTGATAGCTACGTTTAACGAGAAGGATATGCAATTCGTCCCACCCCTAATAGAACGTGAGCAACAGGAGTATCGAGCGTTGATTGCTAGTGATAGTTCGAATATGAGCCGTCACCCGGTACAAATTTTAGGACAGCAATATGCAGAGTTAATTGTTGTGCCAAAGCAAAGAGAATTAAATGAATTTGATCTATTAATAATTGATCGTACTGTCACTGCACTTGCGCAATTATTATTACGAAATTTGTACGTAGAAGAAAAGAAAACAGTTGAAGAATCGGCGTGGATGACCGATTGGTTAGAGGGAAACCATAGCGAGCAAGCGATCCGTGAACATTTAACGTATATGGACCCGCAACTAAAACTGCAAGGTGGGGTTGTCTGTATTTGCAAAATGAACTCTAGTGCAAAATCTAGTAATATGGATGGTACCTACTTTAAACTATTTTGCCGAAATATTTTGGAGCAACATGGCTTTCATGTGTTTACAACGGAATGGAAGCATGACCTTATTTTTATCCTAGGAAATAAACGTACGAAAAAAGGCTGGCGCGATCGACTTAACGAAGGATTAAAGCGAATTGAAAACGTCGATTTTAATGCGAAATTAAAGCTTTCCTCACTTTCATTTGGCGTAGGAAAGTATGTCAATCGAGTAAATGACATGCACCTTAGCTACAAAACGGCAAAAGAAGCATTGCGACTACAAGATATTTTGAGCGATAAGAATAAAAGTTATTTTTACGAAGATTTGCATCTTTATCGGATCATTTCATTAGTACACAAGCACAGTGATCTAACGGATGTAGTGATGGAGTATTTAGCGCCAGTGATAGAATATGATCAAAAGTATAATGGCCGATTGATGGAAACGTTGAAAATGTATTTGGCGTGCCAAGGTTCTAAACAAGAAACTGCGAAAAAACTGTTTGTCGTTAGGCAAACTCTCTACCATCGCATTGAAAAAATTGAGAAACTTCTAGGAGAAGACTTTATGATTTCGGAAAAAAGGCTAGCGCTTGAATTCATGATTGTTGCCTATGAATATTTGCAGACAACTGAAAAAAATAATACGAGGTATCATATTTATGATCTTTAGAAGGCTTGAGACAACTTTTGTGCGCAAGTCTTCTTTTTTTACATTATAGATTGTTTGAATGCTTGGTGGGACTGTTCATTGTGTGGAACAAAACAGGAAACTTATTTTACATTGTGTCTAGTGAAAGCCCTTGCAAAATAAGCGATAATAAAGTCATATCTATAATAGTTTAAAAATTCAGACAAAACTCAGGAGGTATTCCATGGCTGTTACAAAGAAAAATACAACGATCTTAAAAAACTATATTAATGGACAGTGGATAGAGGCAAATACGGAAGCAACGTTAGAGGTACCCAACCCGGCAACTGGTGAGATCTTAGCGACTGTACCAATATCATCAAAAGAGGACGTGGACTTAGCGGTTCAAGCAGCTAAAGAGGCGTTTGCTACATGGAAAAATACTCCGGTACCAAAACGGGCGCGAATTTTATTTAAATATCATACATTACTCTCAGATAGTCACGCAGAGCTGGCAAAATTAATTGTTGAGGAAAACGGCAAAGCCTACAACGAAGCATTTGGCGAAGTGCAACGGGGAATTGAGTGTGTTGAATTTGCAGCAGGTGCGCCGACGTTAATGATGGGCGAGACGCTCTCTGGCATTGCTGAAGATATTGATTCAGAAATGTTCCGCTATCCTTTAGGAGTTGTTGGAGGAATAACACCATTCAACTTCCCGATGATGGTTCCATTATGGATGTTCCCGCTAGCGATTGCTTGTGGTAATACATTTGTGTTGAAGCCATCTGAGCGCACGCCGTTACTGGCCAACAAGCTTGTTGAGTTGTTTACGCAAGCAGGTGCGCCTCCAGGGGTACTTAATGTTGTTCATGGTGCTCACGATGTTGTGAATGGTTTAATCGAGCATGAGGATGTAAAAGCTATTTCGTTCGTCGGCTCGCAGCTAGTGGCGAAATACGTTTATGAAAAATCAGCCGCACAAGGAAAACGCGTTCAGGCATTATCAGGCGCGAAAAATCATCATATTGTCATGCCAGATGCGGACATGGATAAAGCGGTTCAGCACATTGTAAGTTCTGCGTACGGAAGTGCTGGCCAACGTTGTATGGCGTGTAGTGCTGTTGTCGTCGTTGGTAATAATGAAGATTTTGTGCAGGCGTTAAAGAAAAAAGCAGATGAGTTAATTATCGGGAACGGCTTGGATGATGAAGTGTTACTAACACCGGTCATTCGAGACTCGCACCGCTCTAAGGTGTTGGAATACATTGAAAAAGGAATTGAAGAAGGGGCTTCTCTAATTCGTGATGGTCGAGTGGAAGCAGATCAAATGACGGGTGGAACGTTCTTAGGACCAACGATCTTTGATCACGTCACACCTGAAATGACGATTGCCAAGGATGAAATTTTTGCACCAGTATTAAGTTTGTTACGGGCAGAAGATCTTGATGAAGGGTTAGAGTACATTCGTAAGTCACGTTACGGAAACGGGGCGACGATCTATACAAAGGATGCCAAAGCCGTTCGAAAGTTCCGTGAAGAAGCAGATGCAGGAATGCTAGGAGTCAATGTCGGAGTTCCAGCAACGATGGCGTTCTTCCCATTTTCAGGCTGGAAGGATTCGTTCTACGGAGACCTTCATGTAAACGGGAAAGACGGAGTTAACTTCTTCACTCGTAAGAAAATGATCACTTCGAGGTATGATTTCTAATTCACTTGGGGAAGGGAGGAGTTTCAATGGAAGAGGTAAATCAGCAACAAGATGCCTTAACTTCTGATGAAAAATATCTTTGGCATTCGATGAAGCCTTACAATCCTGTCGCAACTATGGTTGTAAAAACAGCCAAAGGTGCGTGGGTCACGGATATAAATGGGAAAAAGTATTTGGACGCAATGTCAGGGTTATGGTGCGTGAATGTAGGGTATGGGAGAGAGGAGTTAGCTGAAGCAGCTTATCAACAGTTGAAGGAACTGGCTTATTTTCCACTGACGCAAAGTCACTTGCCAGCCATCAAATTAGCTGAGAAACTGAATGAAATGCTTGGCGATGACTATGTTATCTTTTTCTCAAATAGTGGATCGGAAGCGAATGAAACTGCGTTTAAACTAGCGAGGCAATACCACCAGCAAAAAGGAGATACGCACCGGTATAAGTTTATCTCTAGGTACAGGGCGTATCACGGAAACTCGATGGGGTCGTTGGCAGCAACTGGTCAGGCCCAGCGAAAATATAAATATGAACCGCTGGCACCTGGTTTTATTCATGTAGCACCCCCTGATAGCTACCGATCAAATGATAGACCTGATTGTCCACCGGATCAGCTAGAGTCTGTCAAAGACATCGATCGCGTCATGACTTGGGAATTGAGTGAGACGATTGCTGGCGTGATTATGGAACCCATCATTACTGGAGGCGGAGTAATTATGCCGCCAGAAGGTTATATGAAAGCTGTCAAAGAGGTTTGTGAAAAGCATGGCGCTTTGATGATTGTTGATGAGGTCATTTGTGGATTTGGCCGTACAGGTGAGCCTTTTGGTTTTATGAACTATGGGGTGAAGCCAGATATTATAACAATGGCGAAAGGAATTACAAGTGCCTATTTACCACTTTCAGCGACAGCGGTTCGTAGGGAAATCTATGAAGCTTTTCAAGGAACAGAAGAATATGATTATTTCCGACATATCAACACATTTGGCGGGAACCCCGCAGCGTGTGCCTTGGCTCTGAAAAATCTTGAAATAATGGAAGAAGAAAAGTTGTTTGAGCGCTCAAAGGAACTCGGAGCACAGGTACTCAGTGATTTACGTAGTCTCTTATCTGAGCACCCTTTTGTAGGGGATGTACGTGGGAAAGGGTTGCTGATCGGTATCGAGTTGGTTAAAGACAAGGCGACAAAAGAACCGATTGATGTGGCGATTGTAAATAAAGTTATAGGCTTCTGTAAAGAACGAGGGTTAATCATCGGGAAAAACGGGGCAACCGTTGCAGGGTTTAACAACGTGCTTACCCTATCTCCGCCGTTAAATATTGAAATAGAAGATTTGCAGTTTATGACAAGAACAATAATAGATGCATTACAAGATGTAGTGTAGCAGCGGTCGATCGGAAAGTACTTGTAATCGAGGAAAAGGGGTTACAGGTACTTTCTTTTAAGTTAATGGGGGTTGTTTTGAGGGTGGTTCGGGGTTGGTAGCGTGCCCAGGATAGAGTTGAGAAGTAAGAAAGGTGAGGCAAGAAGGTCTTGCGTGCCGAAAATAGAGTTTAGGCTGATGGAAAGGTAACGCAAGGGGTTCTTGCGTGCCCAAAAAAGAGTTGAGGAAGGAAGAAAGGTAACGTAAGGAGTTCTTGCGTGCCCAAAAAAGAGTTGAGGGTGTAAGAAAGGTAACGTAAGGAGTTCTTGCGTGCCCAAAAAAGAGTTGAGGGTGATGGAAAGGTAACGCAAGGGGATCTTGCGTGCCCAAAATAGAGCTGAGGCTGATGGAAAGGTAACGCAAGAGGTTCTTGCGTGCCCAAAATAGAGTTGAGGCTGATGGAAAGGTAACGCAAGGGGTTCTTGCGTGCCCAAAAAAGAGTTGAGGCTGATGGAAAGGTAACGCAAGGAGTTCTTGCGTGCCCAAAAAAGAGTTGAGGGTGATGGAAAGGTAACGCAAGGGGATCTTGCGTGCCCAAAAAAGAGTTGAGGGTGTAAGAAAGGTAACGCAAGAGGTTCTTGCGTGCCCAAAATAGAGTTGAGGGTGATGGAAAGGTAACGCAAGGGGTTCTTGCGTGCCCAAAACCGAGTTTAGGATGATGGAAAGGTAACGCAAGAGGTTCTTGCGTGCCCAAAATAGAGTTGAGGGTGATGGAAAGGTAACGCAAGGGGATCTTGCGTGCCCAAAACCGGGTTTAGGATGATGAAAAGGTAACGTAAGGAGTTCTTGCGTGCCCAAAATAGAGTTGGGGGAGGAAGAAAGGTAACTCAAGAGGTTCTTGCGTGCCCAAAACCGAGTTTAGGATGATGGAAAGGTAACGCAAGGAGTTCTTGCGTGCCGAAAAAAGAGTTGAGGATGATGGAAAGGTAACGCAAGGAGTTCTTGCGTGCCAAAAATCGAGTTGAGGCTGATGGAAAGGTAACGCAAGGGGATCTTGCGTGCCCAAAACCGAGTTGAGGAAGGAAGAAAGGTAACGCAAGAGGTTCTTGCGTGCCGAAAAAAGAGTTGAGGAAGGAAAAAAGGTAACGTAAGGAGTTCTTGCGTGCCCAAAACCGAGTTTAGGATGATGGAAAGGTAACGCAAGGAGTTGTTTCGTGCCGAAAATCGAGTTTAGGATGATGGAAAGGTAACGTAAGGAGTTCTTGCGTGCCCTAAATAGAGTTGAGGATGGAAGAAAGGAAACGTAATAGAGGCTTGTGTTACCAAGAGTGAGGTATTGATTGAAAGAGGGTCTCGAGTGACTGCAAATGCGTCTATGACAATTGATAAAAAAGGTTACATATTTCAACCATCATTCCTTAAAAGGAGGTAATTAAAATGCGTATCGGTATTCCAAAAGAGATAAAAAACAACGAAAACCGTGTTGCGCTAACACCAGTTGGCGTAAAATTTTTTGTTCAATCAGACCATGAGGTGTTTGTAGAAACTGGTGCAGGACTAGGCTCAGGATTTTTTGATGAATTGTATATGGAAGCGGGGGCAATTATTGTAGAAACCGCTGAAGCTGCTTGGGGCTGTGAAATGGTGATGAAGGTAAAAGAACCACAGCCTTCAGAGTATCAGTATTTTCATGAAGGATTGATTTTGTTTACGTATTTGCATTTGGCAGCGGAGCCAGAGCTCACAGAAGCTTTGGTCAGTAGAAAAGTTGTAGCTCTAGCATATGAAACTATTCAATTAAGCGACAATTCATTACCACTACTTACACCAATGAGTGAGGTAGCTGGAAGAATGGCCACGCAGATCGGGGCTCAATACTTAGAGAAATCACGAGGTGGAAAAGGGATCCTTCTTGGTGGAGTCCCTGGGGTTAAGCGAGGCCGAGTAACGATTATCGGTGGCGGAGTTGTAGGAACGAATGCTGCAAAAATTGCTGTTGGTTTAGGAGCTGACGTTTCAATTTTTGACGTGAATCCACATCGTTTAAGAGAATTGGATGACATTTTCGGAAATTCCATTCAAACCTTAATGTCAAACTCGTATACGATTGCGCAAGCATGTACTGAGTCAGATTTAGTAATTGGTGCAGTCTTAATTCCAGGAGCAAAAGCACCGAAACTTGTAACCGAGGAAACAGTTCGCCTTATGGAAGAAGGGTCAGTCATTGTTGATGTGGCGATTGATCAAGGAGGTATCTTTGAAACAGTTGATCATGTCACGACCCATGCCAATCCTACCTATGTTGCACATGGTGTTGTTCATTACGCTGTTGGAAATATGCCGGGTGCAGTTCCGAGAACTTCAACGATAGCTTTGACGAATGTTACAGTACCGTATGCTCTAAAAATTGCCAATGTAGGTTACAAACAAGCATGTGCAAATGATCAATCCTTACTTAAAGGCTTAAATGTTGTTGGAGGAATCGTTACTTGCCAAGGTGTTGCCCTAGCTCATAATCTACCATATAAAAATGCAATTGATATATTGGGAGCAATGGGGGTATAACAAAAATAAACCTTCCGTTACCTATCGCACAAAAGTAAAATATAGAGAAATTTGCCTATCAAATTGTTAGTTAATTTGGTAGGCATTCTTTATTAATATATGGTATTCTACCTTAATTATTGTACTTTACTGTATACGCAATTAATGGTTCAAATCTACACACAGTTTAATCATTATATTTTTCCAGTTTTAATTTTGAATAACAAACTATAATCCTTAATAAAAAACTCACAAGGACATTGGTATTTTATGTTAAATTAATATAGAGAAAACTAATGGTTTTGTGAAGGAATGTACTTAACCGAACGAGCAGGTTAATAATAAAAGAAAATTCAGTTTCTTCCTGTAAAATGTTGTAATTACCTATGATGATACTTTAAAAGAGGTGGTTAATATGAAGAAATCATATTATTGTATTATTTCTATACTTATTTTGATGTTCGCGGGGTGTTCAAGCAAAGAAGATATTATTGACAAGGCTCAGGAGGAATTACCTTACGAAGTGTTAGTTCCTAAATATCTTCCAAATGGTCTAGGTTTATCATCTATGTCTTCCCTCTCTTTAGAAGATGAGTTTCTAGAGTTAAGATATGAAAGTGAAGATATTCAAACATACTTTAGGTTTAGTCAACAACCTAATCGAAGATCAAATCCAAATCCCGAAAACATAATAAAAAATGTTGAGAAAGGTATAGATCCATATGGCACGACTCCTGATACTGAATTGTTAGTAATAGGAGATTTTGTAGGACAGTTTAGAAGAAATGGTGATACTATTTCTTATGAGTTTTTTATGAATATACCTAACCTAGAGATTGAAGAGTACACACGGTATGAATTTTATTCTGTTGGGCTCAGTGAAGAGGATATTCATAAAGTAATTTCATCTTTGAAATAGTATTAGTTTACTAAACTAATGAATGCTTTAGCGACACAGAACTGTCGCTACCTAAATTATAGAACAGGTTTGTAAAAGATTGGAGGAGTTTATTTGAAAGAAGGTAATAATAGAAATTTATATTTTAATATGGTTTTAGGTGCTATTGGTATAATTCTTGTTTTTATTGGTACTTTTGAGTTTCTTAAAGTAGTTGAAATCCTTAAAGGTTTTTTTCTGATTATGGTTGGTATGTTTATATTAATTCGATATATCTATCAGTTAGAGGAAAAGGTTGGAATTAGTAGAAAGACTATTTGGATTAAAGCAGTTATATTAATAGGTATCGTTTTTGGATTTTTTTATTTTTACTAAGGTTTTATACAACGAACGGAAGCATGAGTTTAAAACAAGCAGTTACCACAGCTATGGTGCTAACGAAGCAGAATACTTAAAGAAGTAAAATAGCAAAGGGGGGATTAAATGTATAAAGTAAATTTGAAAAAGTATCTAAACAGATTTCTTATATTATTAATTGGAGTTTTTATTATTTACAGTATTTATATCCATTTAGAGTACAGACACTATATTAATCAGAGTATAGATAGAAATTACGACAGTTTATGGAGCATATCAGTTAAAGGTAGTAATTTAGCAAATAGGCTTGAGGAATTTGTTCATTTGCCTATTGAAAAAGAAGAAATTAGTGAAGTGAAAAGCGAGTTGTACAATAATTGGAGAATTGTTAACGGAGAAAGTAGAAGCATCCATTCCGATTTATTTGCTATGTCACCCATACATATGGGAGACGCATCATCTGATTGGGGTTTACTACAATATAGCTTATTTCGTGTTGATATATTTATATCTGGTATGACTAATAAGTTTCTTGAAAATCATTCGTATGCTATGAGTAGTGAAGAAAAAGAGAAAATGGAAGCCGTTATTACAGTTTTTAGAACAATTAGTGAAGAAAAAGAAAATGAATTAGGTGACATAGAAGACATCTTACAGTCTATAAAGGAACCAATGCTAATTATTGACGACAATTATTCAAATATACTTGTACGAACAGGTAGGAAATAAAAAAGATTGGCTTATAAAGCTAAAGAGCAGGTCTGTGAATTTTTTTTATATCTGGGAGGGAAAACGTTTTGCGGTTGTTACTACTGGGAATTTCAATTTCTTTATTTGGCATTGCATTCATATTAGCAACAGGAACTAAATATGGATTATGGATTTCAGCTCTTGGGCTAATTTTTCGTTGATAGGTTGGAAATATGGAAAGTATAGAGAAATTAAGTAAATTAGAAAATAATGTTGAAAAAGGGATTAGCAATTTATTAGCTCAGCATGCAGGTTATCACGACCTTGAAGAGATAATCAGTACACCCCAGAGCTTGTATGAAACACATGAATTATCAGAAGTAGAAAAAAGATACAATTGATGGAATTATTGAAGCTTTAGAAAGGCAATTACGCGGTGATATTTAATCGCTACTAGGTTTTAATTGTGCTCGTTAGGAGTAGAGTGAAAAATGTAATTCTGTGATAAGATAGTGAGTCCTCTCGTTTCAGGTAACGAGAGGATTTTTGTCGAAAGGATTTCCAGGATAATTAATATCGTTCTACTTTATATCTGTTAATGAGTTGCGTTAAGAAGTATGCAAGGACACCGATCACAATATCACCTAGAAAAAGATACAATTGATTCATTCCGCCTCTTAATTCTAGAAAACCCATCTTTATTTCTATACTGCCAAAGCCGAATGCAAAGACAGCAGATAAGAGTAATAAAAAAAGAAAGAAATTCTTTTGATGATTAGTGCAGTATTGGTACAGTAATAAAAAACTTACTGGAAGTACGGAGGCAGTCATATTTAAACTAGCAGGAAGTACTGGAGTTGAAAAATAGTTATAGGAAAAATAACCGAGATTTGTTAGGGCAAGTGCCGCATACGTCCAAAGCATATGCACCACAAATCCAAAAAATAAAACTTCAAAAATTCTTTTTCTATCTACAGCAAAGACAAGGATGACTAAAGGAATAATTAAAAAAGAGGTAACGACCCAAAATTGCCATGTACCCATATGGGAATATTGACTCCAATAGGAACTAATTATCGTACTTAATTCCTCTTGCTTCTCGAATGTTTGATTTATTAATTGATTTTGAGCCACAATGCTTCAACTCCTGTAAAAGTTTTATCACTAAAGTTTTTGGTAATATTGACCTAAATATTCATCATCGAGCTGGTTCGTTAATTTTATTTCTGTGTTTAAGTAAATTTTATATATAATCCCTATGTTTTCCAATGGTGCAGGGCTTTATAACGTAATGTAGAAGGTGTCTAGATGTAGTTTCGTTGACGGGGAACTTTTGGATAGCTACATACAATTAAACGATTCCGTTTATTAAAAACCAGCCCGCTTAACGGCTATTTTTAGTATATTTCGACTATATTCATGGAATATTTTCTTACAATTGTCTAATTTAGGTGAAATTTCTACTGATTTTTGGTACTATTTAGATAATTAAAGTAGACAGCTATGAAAATTAGTAGATTTGTCTTAGGTAAATCTACAAAACTAGGAGGCAAGAATTTTGAGTATTAGGAAGAAGTTAATTTTGGTATGTTTTCTATTAGTGTTAGGCCCGATGTTAACGCTCGGGTATTTTAGTTTTTCAATTGCAGAAGATGGACTAAATCGTCTGACAGAAGATTCGCTTCAAAATGATGTTCATTTGACTATACGAATGATGGAACAAGTGAACAAACGTGTGGAGAAAAAAGATTTGACGATCGCTCAAGGAATTGAGGAAATTAACTTACAAATCCTCGGTGAAAAAAATGCGGACGGAACTAGACCATTACCTACAGATCTAAAAATAGGTGAAAGTGGCTATCTCTTTATTTTAGATAAAGAAGCAAATCTATTGGGCCACCCTTCATTAGAAGGGAGCAATTTATGGGATGTGGCAGATCCTAATGGGAAGCTAGTCGGGAAGGGATTAGTTGAAGCGGCGCTATCAGGGGATGGTTTCTTTCTATATGATTGGGCGTTACCTAACCAACCAAATTCAATAAAACCCAAAATAACGTATACAGCTTACTACCCAGATTGGGACGTAATCATAGCTTCAGGGTCATACATAGAGGAATTTAATAGGAAATCCGAGATGCTTACTTCGACAATCGTAACGGCATTACTTGCGCTAGGAGTAACGTCAATTATTATTGTTGTGTTCGCGCAATACCTAACAAAACCGATCCAGACTGTCTCTAGTCAATTGAAGAAGATTGCAGAGGGAGATTTAACAGTTGAGCCACTTGTTAAAAACAAAGATGAAATTGGTGTACTTGCCTTATCTAGTAAACAAATGGTTCATTCCTTACGAACAATCATGGAGCAATTAGGAAGAACAAGTTCGCAATTAGCCAATTCCGCAGAAGACCTTACAGCAAGTACTGGCCAATCTTCACTTGCCACACAACAAGTTGCATCAAGCATTGAGGAAGTAGTCAAAGGTTCAGAGTCTCAGTTAGAAGAAATTAGCAACGGTTATCAAGTACTACAAGAAGTTAATCAAATTATCATGGAAATTTTACACAGTGTTGAAAATACGACAGCACTAGCACAAGAAACTCTTCACTTAGCATCTGACGGTTCAAAGGAAATCACCAAATCCACAAAACAAATGGAAGTGATTGAGGGAAAAATAGGAAACCTAGAACAACTTGTCAATCACTTAGGTGAGCGGTCTGCTAATATTTCTAAAGTAGCAAATCTCATTACAGCAATCGCTGACCAGACAAATCTATTAGCGTTAAATGCTGCTATTGAAGCAGCTAGAGCTGGTGAACATGGAAAAGGGTTTGCAGTTGTCGCTGATGAGGTCCGTAAATTAGCTGAACAATCGGCAAAGTCTGCAAAAGAAATCGAAAATTCAATTAAGATTATTGAAGGCGATATTCATGAGGTTATGGATTCGATGAGAGAAGGAATACAAGAGGTTTCAACAGGTAGGGAGTTAGTTGACTCAGTAGGAACAAAATTCTCCCTCATTCAAACATCGGTAACGAATGTTGCAACGAAAACAGAGGCTGTTTACAGTGCGACAAAACAAATGACGGACAGCAATGCGTTATCAGAAGCGATCCGGAACACAAAAGAATTAGCTGAACTAAATGCTGCATCTACTCAAGAGGTAAGCGCTGCAACTGAAGAGCAAGTGGCGATTGGTGAAGAAATACAAGCTTCAGCAGAATCACTAGCAAAAATGGCTGCAGATTTAAAGAGTATCACAGATAAATTTAAAGTATAGGAGAAAAGGAGTATGAGTGACTCATACTCCTTTTTCCTTTTTGCTGGGAATTTATGATACTATAAATTTGTACTCTGGAAACTTTTGGTTAAGTATCTATGAAAGAAAAATTTATCTCATTGAGGGAGGGCGATCATGGGCCGTTATAAACTAGAAGTCTTATTAATCTTTGTTCCATTAATCTATGGGTACATCGCTAGCAGAAATTTAATCTTTATTCATCCCTTTGCGTTTCAATTGATCTTTGGGGTTTTCTGGTTGTGGGTAGGAATGAAATTCGGTAGGCTAGCTATCAGCAAATTCAAGAGTATTTTGTTAGGCAATAGCATATGGCTGTTATCATTTCTTATTTTCATCTGGCAGTTTGTTATTTTGGATGATCTTAGTAGAAATATAGCTTTCACTAGTTTCTCGCAATATTACATGCTCCCTTTTATTTGGAGTGGGAGTAAATTGGTATTAATTTTCTCTGATACAATACATAGTTCAACGGTAATGATCCTAAGTTATATATGTATGTTACTTACTTTTATTGTAGGCTTTTTGATTGGTTGTCGAAAGGGGTAAGGAAATTTGGAGGGAGTGATGAAACATCGTACAAAAGTAGGGGAGTTTTGTTTTGGGTGGGATTTCTGTTATTTATCCTTGGTCATTTCGTTTAATGAAGGCTTTGGGGTCATATAAGATGCACCGGAAATATTCGAAATGTTATCTATCCCAGCGATTGTATTCGGTATTATCTTGATAATTATCTCGAATTTTCAAAAGGGGTAATTGATTTGAATAAATAGGGGGACTGGGATTGAGCCAAAAGAGGAATATTTTTTAATACGATGCTAAATATAAGAAAAAAAGATGGAGAATTATTACAATGATAAAATTAAAATTTTTAAGTATCCTATTATTGGTTTTTATTCTAAGTCCTAGTATTACAACTGCTGAGGAAACAAATCTATTAACTAGTTCAATGACCTATAAAGGTGAAAATCAAAATTGGTCTGTGGAACACAAGATATACCTCGTTGGAACTGAAGTAGAATATGAAACGAAAATTAGGTACAAAGGGAATGACAATGAACTAAAAAATATTATTCCTCTGCGGTATACAATAGGTGATAAGGACGGGGTAATTAGTGGAAATTTCTCACTAAAGGATGGGAATGTTTATCATAGTGAGAGAGTCGAATGCGGCGGTTGTAGGTATAAGGAAAATCTTAAAGAGACGACCTTCATTATTGGTGAATGGCTGGATTATGAAGAAAGGTTGATTTTATCAAGAGAATGAACCAAAACCCAATTGAAATTTTTGGGCAGAATGGTCAGTCCTAAAAGGAGTTGCGTTTAGCAGCTCCTTTTGATCATTCACCAACCGTTTTTCTTATACTCTATTAAGTGTATTTTATTATTATTTTTAAGTCTGAACGTCACTATATCGTAGCCTAAATCCCTTTTCGTATCATGAGCAACAATATAAAACTGCACGATAAACCCCGAATTATGATCCCAATTACGTGTTAATTTAATATGTTTGTTTGCATCAACTTTAAATCCATAATTCTCATTCAAGCTGTATTGCTGACTGATTGTAGTTAAAATGGGTTCCGAGAATAACTCCCATAAAAATTCAGGGAAATGTTCATTAAATAGCTCCGTATGTTGTTCTAGAAAAACAATTTCTTGAGCCAACCTTGTTTTAGTTCGTTCGCTACTCCATACATACCATCCAAAAATGATTACGACAACCAAACTAACTATTAATATTCTCCACTTCATTTTCATCCTCCTTTTGAGGCTTGTTCATAATTGTATATGTTGTATTCAATTTGAAAAGTACTAATCGGAAAAATATGTATTTGGATAAAATCACATGGTATATTAGTGGTATTAGTTAGAAGGGGAGCGCAAATTCCAGTATAGTTTAGGAGGTATTTATGGAAATTCTAAAAATAAGTGAGATATCCCAAGTGAAAGTTTCTGATTTTTTCAAAGAGCATTGGGGAAGTACTGAGATGGTGATTTCATCAGGTATATACGATTGTTCTAAGTTAAATGGGTTTGTTATTTTAAATAAAGAGACCGAAATAATTGGTTTAATTACATACATCATATCTAATGATGAGTGTGAAATCATTTCATTAGATAGTATTGTAGAAAAGCAAGGAATAGGGAGTTCCCTATTACAGGCGGTAGAGAGTATTGCATTAGAGAATAGATGTAAAAAAGTTAAACTTATTACTACGAATGACAACTTGTTGGCAATGAAATTCTATCAAAAACGAGGCTATTGCATAGCAAATGTCTATAAGAACGCTGTTGAGAAAGCAAGAAAGTTAAAGCCAGAGATCCCTTTGGTTGGTTATGATGGTATCCCGATTAGAGACGAGATAGAACTTGAAAAGACAGTGAGAAACGAGGAGAAATAGTGTCGCAAAATTCAATTGTTTTAGTAGTAAGTGTAACAATCTTTAATAATGATAAGGTCTTGATTATTAAAGAGAATAAACCTAAAGCCGTTGGCAAATGGAATTTTCCGAGTGGGCGGATTGAATATGGTGAGGACATTCTTTATTCAGCTCGGAGGGAAGTGAAGGAAGAAACAGGGTTGGACGTAAAACTGACTGGAACGACTGGTGTATACAATTTTATCAGTGGTACAAATGATCAGGTTATTATGTTTCATTTCACAGGAGAGGTTACTGGAGGTTCCGTAAACCTCGAGGAAGATGAAATTACAGGTTACAAATGGATAAGATTAAAAGACCTTCTTACGTATGAAGATGAAGACTTACGAGAACACGGTGCGATAAGACAAATAATTGATAACTTATTAGATGGGAATAGTCACTCAATAAAAATGTATAACGAGCAATTACCTACCAAATGGGAATTATCAGAGTGAAATATAAGTAGTGTGAGTTGCATTAACAGGTTCGTTTTTAATGGAGAAAACATCGAAGAAGAAGCTAACAGGAATTCCTTGGGATCCTGTTTTTATTCTTTAAATGATAAACCTTCTTCTTCTAATGAAGTTCTCATAATTGGTAAGGAAGCTGGCCCAATACCATGGATCTTTAAAATTTCTTTTTCGGTGTACTTTGATAGTAATTGCAAAGTATCAATTCCTTCGTGAACCAGTGCATTTCTAGCAGGTGAACTCAGTTTCGAAAGGAATCCGCTTACAGGTTTGGTTTCTTTATCACAGGTAGGGCAACTTGGACATTCACTACTTTTGTAATACTTATGTCCTTTTTCACATACCTTTAAACTTTTTTCAGTTTTCAAAATAACGCCTCCTAATAAATTGTAATAGTTATAAAATAAAAGCTCTGTATGTTTCTGATGTACAATTCGATTTCTGTACTTCACGAAGGCGCTACTGCTTTTGTTTCACTATATCTCTCTTGGTGTACTTATTTCATTATTTGCTCTCAAGAAACTCAAGAACAGGATTAATAAGATTACTACCTCCGGATCTATTTATTTCTACAAGTGATACGTTCGAAATTTCTTTAGCGTTAACAGATAATACGATGGTTCTAGGGGTGAAATCATCTGTACAAGCACCTTTTGATTTTTCTTTTAAATGAATAGTCATTTTTGTTTTTTCTTCGTTTAGATCAACAAATTGAAACTCCATTGGACATGTCCCAGATTCGCCAGTTCCAAGAAAGATCACCACGTGATTTTTCCAATCAATTTGTGCTGGATTATCACTTAATCCGAAAAATTCCCACTGTTTATTGAAATCACTTTGAGTTGTAACTTTGCTAACGATAAAACCTTGTTCTGCTATCTCGAAGAAGTCATTTGGGAATGATTTTTCAGTCGTTAGTAGTTCACTTGGTACTATTAGACCTTGATCAACATTGGAGTTAAAACACCCAACCAAGCCGTTACCAAGTAAGATTAACAATACAACGGACAGAAGTGATTTACTTTTCATTTAATAGCCTCCCATTTTATAACAAATAGCTCAACCGTACCATTTTATTAGACGGGAAAAGATGAGGAAAGGTTACTTCTTACTGAACAAACCTACTTCTTTAGTTGGCGTTTTAAAAAAAATACAATGTCCTTGTATATATTTTAACATAAAATTCCACCAAACCTTAAGATACTCATTTGAATACTTCCGTAATTTAGTTTAAATTTATTGAGGTTCTTTGCAAATTGGTACGTAGAATGTAACTTCGGTTGCAATAGTTACTAATTTATTTTTACCTATTAATTGGAAAATGATGTTAAACTAAAAATAGGGTAGTAAACATCTAAAGACAATGTAGGAGATTAGTAAATGAAGAAAATGATGTTGTTTGACACGTGGAACTTAGAAAGACTAGGTTCATTGTTTTCGTATATGGGTGAACAAGGCTGGCATCTTACAGAAGTTAAGGGAGGGCAAGCCATATTTGAAAAAGGGAATGTGACGAAGACCAGGTATCGTATTGATACGTTTCCTATCAATGATCTTAAAGGACAAAACAAGCTTGATGCAAACGAACAGTTAGGCTGGCAATATATTGACTCCATCGGTTCCATTCATATTTTTCGAGAAAAAGAATATGTGGAAGCAAAAGAGATCTATACTGACGGCTCGGAACATGCCCGATCATTAAAGATCATACAAAGAAGCCATTTATTAAAAACATTAGGAGCCACTTTTCTTTTAGCTTTATCAAGTTGGTTGTATCTAAATATCTTAAAAAATAATTTTACTGTTGTACTGCTTTATGATTCCGTAATTGTAACACTAATTTCGATATTCGTTCTTGGCTACTTCTTGTTGAAAATGTATATAGGGGTATTTTACCTTGCGAATTTGAGAAAAAAATTAGAAGACGGATATCAGACTCGTATAGGCAGAATAACAAAAATGAAGCTATATCAAATGAAAGTAAGGAAGGCACTATTATTTTTGCTAGCTGCTGCAATGACAATTATGGGCTTACTTGAGCTATCTAACTCCAATCCTTATATTATGTTCCAGGATGATGAGCTGAAGATTGTAATGTTAGGTGAAATCCTAGAAGGTGAAAATTATGAGAATGTTAGAAATGGTAAATGGCGTGAACTATCTTTTAGGGAAGATGGAAGCTTTTTCGTTCCTAATCAAATTTCAGTACGTCAAAGTGTTGAAATTGGTAAGGATCCAGTATACAATCCTACGATTTGGGCAAAGCGTTACGAGGTGGGTTTTGAGAGCATTGCAAAACTATTGGTATTGATAATGGTGCAAGAAAAGCAGCATCTAGGAACATTCGAACGTAAGACTAATCCCTCCATTGATGAGTTATGGACCATCGAGGAGGAAAATTTCACATCATTTATCGCTAGGGTAGGAAAAAATGTGTTTATTGTAGACTACTGGGGGATTGAGACGGTCGATACTTTGATTCAGTATTCGATAAAAAATTAATTGTTTAAACAGGCACAGATAATTATCCATGTATTTTTAAAAGGCTGTTTTCGCAAAGTTTGTTGCTTTCGTAAAAATCCCAAAAGCCGGATTTTTACACAAATTACTAAGAATTCACCACTAATTTAGTAAGTAAAGCTCTTTTCTTACATAATTTATTGGCTGATATCTTCATCTAGGGTATTTTTTCGATAATTTTAGGATAGAAAAGCCACAATGTATACGAAAAGAGCCTTATAAAAAGAGGGTAAAGGAGATCAGAGTCGATCACGATTTTATTCATCTATATAATATCCATAAGAAAAGATTTAAACAAAGCAAGCATCCTAACTAAAACGGGTTACTATGTGTAAATTGGAGGATCGAGGAGATGAATCGTATGAAGTTTAGATACTTATTTTCAATCGTATTTGTAGCTTTTTTAATTACATCTTTTATACTACCAAACAAATCCCTAGCAACGTCTTGGGCGTATCCCTTTGTTGTTTGGGATGGCTATATTTACGTAGTAACTGATGAGTATGTAACGGAAATAGATAGGAAGATTGGTAAAGTCACTAAGTATTCAGATATGGAACGGCTCTCAGGGAATTTTTCCAATGCTTACAAAAAAGGGACTAAATATTATTCTATCAAAGGTGTAAGTACAGATGAAGCAATAGCAATACAAGAGAAAAATGGTATGTATAAAAAAGCGATTAGGGAAGCTAAAGACACATATAAAGGAGATGACCGAGGTTTACCTGTTCAAGTCTTTCTAGTGCTATTTCTAATTACATTTATTGGTATTTTTTTCATTAAAAAGAAAGTGTAAAAGTAGTAGTCATATTTTAAGCAAGCGATTGAGATACAGAGTTCTACTTAAAAGCAGTGTGATTTACTGAAACTACCATCAGAGGTATTCGATTTTTATCTCACCTGCTTAGTGTTTAGAAAATAGTCTGTGTTAATTATAATTGCTCTTCTTATCGTTTACCCTGACTTCCAGTTGCCCTTAATTCCAAAGAGAATTAGGGCTTTTTTATTTTATTGTAACAGTTAAAAGGAAAAAAATGTTAATATAGAGATGGTGAACAAATCGTCTTGGCAATAAAATGTGCTAAGTGCGTGAAAAATCTTTTATCTACGAGGAATTGAGAGTGAAGTTATGCGAAGCAAATTAATGAAAGTAGCCTTGATAGTTTCCATAATTACAAATCTAGGATTACTGTTTATGTACAATCAGAAAGAAAGTGTAGCAGAGCATCGATTAAATAACTTATATGCTTCATTCGAGTTTGGATTGGGTACTTATTATGCTAATCTTACAAATGCAAAAGAAGGTAGAGGAAAAGAACATTTATTACTAATGTACGCTGATTTACATAGTACATCGGTGTCTAATTTACCATTAATGGCTGCGTTAGGATTGCCGCATGAGGAGGTAAAGGACATCTTAGATTTTTATAAGAGTAGAACTAAGGAATGGTTACTAACCGACATTGTTCTTTCTGATGAAGAATATAACACTATGATCAGTGATCTAGCGCTCATACGAAATACTTTAACGCGTTATGAAGGAGAATGGTTTAAAGAACGTCCTTTAACAGACTGGACTACGGAAGAATACCATAACAACATTCATGAACTAGTTAAGAAATTAAATCTTTATGGAAAATAGTAGGTTTGTTATACCTGCTAAAAATTGTTAAAGGATATATTTCGCAGAGTAGAATTTTAAAAATAGGATTTAAATTTATACGGTGAAAAATGAGGAGATCGGAAAATCAATGAGTAAGAAAAGTAAGCTACCAGAAGACCCAACTTGGATTTTTTGTATAAGTATTGTTGCAATATTAATTGGATTTAGGGGTGTAGAACGCTTATATAATGTTCAAGGATTGATTGATATTTTAATAGGCGTAGCTTTGGTGATAACAGGATTTTTAGGTGGAATATTAGGATTTAGACACTACAGGCTTTTTAGACAAGAAAGACAGAGCAGAGAGTGCGATTAAGTTAGGAAAAGCGTTGTGCCATATGTGAGCACCAATTAGAATTTAATGGAGGTTAGTGATGAGGATAGCAAGAAATTTTTTCAGTGTAATGGTATTTGTTTTTTTACTGTCATTCTTGTATTCGTTCTATATGAACCAAGAAATTAAGTATATACAGATTGTGAATTTATTTGCATCAGCTTGGGTCGCTTTTTTCCTTCATCAAAAGGTTAAGATTAGAGCATCTAAGGTAGTTGATGTGTAAGTAATAGAGGTATAAGAAGCTATTATTAATGAATAAATAAAAATGGTTGGTATTTACAAATGAAAAATTTTTTAATTTTGATCAAAAATTACACAATGTGCCATTTACTCCTGTTAGTATGTTTGGGCGTAACCAAAGGAGGATACTCTTGAAAATTAATAAACCATTAATTCTATTCGTACTACTTATTGCATCACTTGTCGTAAACTATATTCTTTATATTGATAACAGTGGATTTAAAGGAGGACATGGTGCGGAGTATCAGTTAGCGGTAAGACAAGCAATCTATACTGTAAATGAAGGTGAATTTAGCTATGTTATTGATGGATTAACGGACGGTAACGATCTTCCTTTCGAAATGTGGAAACGAGACATAGCCTTTTTAAATACAAAGTTACATAAAACAGGAAACATAAACTTCAAGATTTTAGGAGACTATCTTAATCACATTCCGAGACAACTCGAAGTATTAGCCGAAAGTAACGTTTATCCTGATAATGAGATAGAGAATATAAAAAGTCAAGTTGTATTTTTTCACGAAATACTTAGTAAGGTCGATGCTGATCTAGGTGAAGACCAAATGAAATGGTTTCGAGAAGTCTCTAGCGACAATTCAAAGACTTCATAGTATGTGAAAGAGCAACTAAACACAATCATTAAGTATTAAGAAATCATCTTATGTAGAGGCAGGTTTCCATACGCAGGGAATTAAGACATACAATAAATATACCACAGCCCATGTAACGACTGGACTGTGGTATATGACAAAAATATAGAATTGAAAGAACACCTTGTAACCTAATTGTATTTAATATTTACTATCCCTTGCTCACGATCCCACTGCACTGTCCAATTAAAGGCATCTTGGAAGAACGTGAGGTCAAGATGAAATTCTTCTTTTCCGGGGATTTGATTATTGACAACATGCAAATACTTGATAAATATATCTTTTCCATCAACCGTAGTAGTATATAGATTAGGAACTAGCTCCCGCTTGCTATAGTCAAAGACAATAGAGTTATTAGGAACTGTAGCAATGATTTGCCCAATCCCTAGGTGATATTGCACGCCTCCGCCTAAATATTGAAAAATAGGGTCTGCGTGTATGGTAGGAGTTCCATGGTAATTAGTAACCTTGATATCATCTCTAACAACAGTCCCATTGACGATGAGTTTTTGAGATGGATATTCTTTAACTGAAGATATGTCAACTATACGTTCTTTTCCGTCCCATGTTACTGTTTTTTCTAATGACTCACTAATAAATCGAATTGGTACATATGTTGTGCTGTCAATAATTGTAGCAGGTACATCAAGAATAATAAGCTTGCCATTTACATAGGCTTCTGTTTTATCTATTGTTAGTTCAACAGTGGTATCCTCGGTTTTCGCAGTTACAGTTCTTGTTGCTCCATTCCAAGATACATTAGCATCGAATGCTTCAAATAGAGCCCTCATCGGTACTAAAGTTCTTCCAGAGACAATTTTAGGAATTCTATTAAAAGTTTGTTCTTTTCCATCTATCATGACACGAATATTTTTATTGTGAGGAAGGAAACCGATCATATGGTCTTGTCTCGTGTAAATGATAAAATCCTTTGCAGCTGCTAAAGCATATCTCGAGTGGTGAGCAGACCTATGCCACGTAAATGTTTGTGTACCATTTTGGGTAGATAATCCGTACAATCCTTTGTTACTAGCTAAATAAACAGTATCATTCACAACCAAGGGTGCACCTAAGATGTCTAGTGGTGTTCTCCAAACGATATTTCCGTTGGATGGGTGAATTGCTATTACCGTTTTATTTGCTATGTTTAAAAATAGAAAATTTTTACCAATAGCGCTGGCCTCTGTAATATTTCCAGGAAGTCTAGTTCGCCAAACAACATTTCCAGTTCTAGCATTTAAAGCGTAATAGTCTTGGTTAAAGCCTACATAAACCATGCCATTCTTGTAAATTGGCTGTGTGACTTTGCCTGTAGTCCAAAAACTTCTAGTCCATACGGTAGTGTAAGTTTTTCCATTGTCTACATAAGCAAACACATCGCTATCAGAGGCCCCGTATAACCGTCCTTCGCCAATCGCAACTGGGTGGCTGGATTTTGGTTCAAAATTGCCCCATTTGCGTGCCCCTGTTCTTCTGTCAATGGCAGTATAATTCCCTATACCTGTACTTACATAAATTGTATCTCTAAAAACTGTAGAAGGAACTGTTCCAGTAACTAGAGGAACTGACCATAAGACCTTTGGGTGAGTGTTTAAATCTTGAATAGCCATGTAATGAGTAGCGTTACCAACATAGATAATACCATCTCTTGCTAACGGGGGAAGCTGTTTAGATCCTCCAAGGGTGTACTCCCATTTTACTTTTCCTGAAGTTAATTCAATGGCTTGCAATTTTAGTGGATTAGTTGAAGTGACATAAATCGTATGTCCATCGATCACAGGAAATTGATTTGAAGACTCACGATTTGTCCACTTTGGTACTAATGGCGGTAAAATATGTTCATGTGAAAACCTAGTTTGTGTTTCATTGCCATTTGCCTGGTGCCAATTTATTGTGTAGCCTACGTTAATCGACGAAAAGAAAAATATAGTCATAAATAACGTGTAATATCTTAATTTTATAATAGATTTCAAAATTCTTTTCACTCCTTTTATACCTATCATTATTAGGAAAGGGAGTAAGTAAAGCAATCGGAAATATCTGGTGTTTGATAGCTAATAGAAAGATTGATATAGAGAAGCGTATGTAATGTTATCAAACTTAAATAAGTTGACCATGCTATTTTTTATCTTTTTGAATTTGGTAGATTATGTTAAAATGCACTTATCCATGTGAATAAGAGTATTACTACAAAAAAGGCAGAACTATGAAAGATAGAATTAGGGTGACACTTAATTCAACTTGCAATTGCCTGTAAAGGTCAGTTGATAATAAGAGAAATGCAGTTGCCTAATGGATCTAATTTAACTATAAGGGAGTTTCTCAATGAAAATTTCTACACTACTATATCTTATCATTTTTTTGTTATCAATAGGCTTCTATAACCAGGCTTTGGAGCCTGTAATTGGAGATAGATCTCTAAAAATTTTTAGTTTTATTGTAATCCTTTACATATTAGATTTTGTAAAAAAGAAGTTAGAGATACGTTTTGAATTTCTTACGAAACGACTGGATAAACAGCTTTCAGTATGGATTGTAATTGGAGTCATCTTCACATTTATTATTATTTATATGTTTCAATGAGTTATAGATCTTTAGTGCACTGTAAAGAATGTATGGTAGCAGCTACCACTTTAGATTGGAGTTTTTACAATGAATATGTTTCCAGAGTTACCAGCATTACTGATCTTAGATGTTCAGAAGGGTTTCGATGACCCGTATTGGGGAAAGCGAAATAATCCTCAAGCTGAGGAGAATATGTCACGCTTGCTCTCGGAGTGGAGACGGAGAGGTGGAACCGTTATTTATTCTAAACATTTGTCAGTTCAGCCGAAGTCACCACTTCACCATACGAATAAAATAGGTACAGAATTCAAAGACATTATTTCCCCAGCTTTAGGTGAAATGGTGTTCACAAAGAATGTGAATAGTGCGTTTATAGGAACTGAACTAGGAACGTATTTGCAGCAACAAAAGGTAAAGTCTGTTGTAATAACTGGTCTATCAACACAGCATTGTGTTTCAACGACGACCAGAATGAGCGGAAATCTTGGTTATCACACATACTTAGTCTCAGATGCGATTGCTGCATTTGAAGTTACTGATCATAATGGAAACGTGCATTCAGCAGATGCGATACAGGAGCATGAATTAGCCATGTTACATAACGAGTTTGCGACAATCGTAACAACGGATGAAATAATCAATCAATTTCGTTAAGCTTTTCAGCTATATGTAGCCTAGATTACAACAGAAATTTAGGCTTTTTTAGTGTTTTTTATCCTCACAAAGTTATTTCTTTTTGGTATAGAAATATAGTTTTAGAAGTTACTTAGTCATTCTTTACGATTAAAAAAATGATTTTACTAGTTTTATATTCAAGGGCTGATTTATGGAAGGTGACAAATTGATAAATTATTTAGGAACACCCACATTAAAAACAGAAAGGTTAACCCTTAGAAGATTAGTGCTTAATGACGCTCGGAGTATTTTTGACAACTGGCTTTCAGATGAGAGAGTAAGCGACAATCGGATTAGCCCAGCACATAAGGTCGTCTCAGAGACGAAAGAAAGGGTAGCTAATATTGTAAATCAATATAGTCGTAGGGACTATTGTTATTGGGGTATTGAGATCAGTGAAACCGGTGAACTGATTGGCGAAATCGATTTATATAATTTTGACAATAAAACGGAAAATTGTGAAGTAAGTTATTCGCTAGGATACCATTGGTGGAATTTAGGTTATGGAACAGAAGCGTTAAAAACGGTTGTAGAATTTGGATTTTCGCAGATGAATATACATAAAATATCCGCAGCACATAACACTGATAATCCTGCATCAGGTAAAATTATGAGTAAAGTAGGAATGGTGCAAGAAGGTACTATTAGACATATGATTCGTAATGCTAAAAACCAATACAAGGATTGTGCTGTTTATGGGCTTCTCCAAGAAGACTATCTAAAAAAGAAAATTGAATAATTTGTGCCAGAAATAAGTGAGGTGTTTAGTTTTGTTTACTGTTCGAACATATGTAAGCAAGAATGAAGAATGGTATTCAGAAGGAGTTTCTGTAGAAGTAATTCAAAGAGACTTTCTTAGATTTGAAGATCGAAGAAACAAAGAAGAAATAGGTAAATTAATAAAATCAAAACGCTTATATGGGTTCGTGAAAATTCACTTTGGGGACGAAGAGATTTTGGGTGCTAAGGAATACGGTACAATTACTGATATGTGGTCAGTATTTATACAGTTAATTAGAACGTATGTCAGCGATGGAAAAGCTAGTGAGGAATTTCCTGATTACATGTTGGAAATAAGTTTAAGTGATTATGATAAAGATCATGTAATACTGGAGTTACCTGCTATCAATAAAAGACACATCCTACCTAAAAAGGAATTTATAACCGCATGGACACAAGGTTCTTTCTCGTTTTACGAGGCACTTGTAACCTACGACCATGAAAATATTTATTTTCCTGATGAAGAAACAAAAATGTTCTGTTTGAGAAATGTACGAAGTTTATTAGAGGAATAATTTCCATAGGAATTTGAAGAGAAACTAATTGGCTATGAAATACCTCGAGCAATTGTAGCAGATTAGAATTAAAAGTCAACAAGCGACCTTCCTTAAGTAAACTTCCCTTGAAAAACCAATTCAAGGGAAGTTTTTCTACAAGAAGTTAACTAATCGGCATGATTGTTACAATTTGTTGAATTCGAATAAAAAACGGTGTATCACCAGCCATCAGCGTAATGTGATCAGGTTTTACATCCTTTAAGACGCCGCGAACTGAGTCTCTAGTTGTCTCAACAACAAGATGCTTACCAATAACTGTTTGTAACGTTTCAATGACGAATGGGTCAATCATTGTTTGATACTGTGTATTCATGTTTCTTTGTTGCGTATCATATCCGTAATACATATTTGTACCTCCAAAATTGTAAGTAGTTTCAAGGCAGTATATGTGAGTTTGCCTACTTTGTTTGGGTGTTGACCTAATTTTAAAAAAACTTATGTGAAATTTAGCTGTTGTGGTAAAATGTTTAAAACTTTGAAACTATTTTTCAAAACAGAAAGAGGGGAAAATCAGTTGCTTATACCAGTGAAACTCAAAGTAGGAGATGAGATTAGAATTATCGCACCAAGTAGAAGTGCGAGTATCTTATCTAATGAAGGAATACAGTTTGCAAAAAAAAGTCTAGAAGGCTTAGGTTTGATTGTGACGTTTGGAAAAAGTATATTTAATGCTGATTTACATAACTCTACTTCTATTCAAGAACGGCTTGAAGATTTGCATGAGGCATTTCGTGATCAAAACGTAAAAGGAATTTTAACCGTAATAGGCGGCTTTAATAGTAACGAGCTTTTACCATATATTAATTATGATATCATTCAACATAATCCAAAAGTGTTTTGTGGGTATAGTGATATAACTGCGATTGCGACCGCTATTACAACAAAAACAGGTCTAGTGACGTATTCAGGTCCGCATTTTTCAAGCTTTCAAATGGAAAAAGCACAAGAGTATCAAACAAACTACTTCAAAAAATGTCTAATGCAAGAAGAAAGCTATATAATCCAACCGTCTCCACAATGGAGTGATGACGCTTGGTATTTAGATCAGGAAAATAGACACTTTGAAGCTACGAGTTGGAAGGTTTATAACAAGGGCCAAGCTTGCGCTCAATTATATGGTGGAAATCTCTGTACGCTAAACTTGCTGCAAGGTACGGAATACATTCCAGAGTTTCATGGGAAGATACTTTTCATAGAAGATGATGAAATGACAATTCCTGAAACATTCGCTCGGGATTTAACATCGTTATTACAAGTAGCAGGTAATATCAAAGGACTAGTCATTGGCCGTTTTCAACGTGCATCTAAAATAACAGAAGAACAGCTTATTTTCACCCTTGATAAACATCCTATTTTAAAAGCGCTTCCAGTTCTATACGATGTTGACTTTGGTCATACACAACCGATAATTACATTCCCAATCGGTGGGGTTGTTAATTTAAAAAGTGAAGGGAAAGAAATACACCTACTTAAATTTTAAGATTGGTAGTCAAATTACAGAAAAAATTATGAAAGAGTGCCTGTTCCCTAGGGGTCAGGTACTTTTTGCGTGTGTGTGAAATCCTTTCTACTATATTAGTTCACTTGACTCAATTTCAACTATCCTAGTACATCTACCGCTTCCTTCATCTTTTGGTTGAATAGACTAAATAGATTAATTTAAAGGCTCTTTTCGTAAACATTGTTTGCTTCTTACACTAAAAAAATCGGAATAATACATTAGATGAATTTATCACCCAATAAGTTAAGTAAGAAAAAAGCGCAATACTTACTAAATTGGTGGTGAATTCTTAGAATTTTGTGTAAAAATCCAGCTGTTGGGATTTTTACGAAAGCAACAAACATGCGAAAACAGCCAATTTAATATAAGGAGAGGGTGTTCATGGCTACAATGAAGCGGCTACTAGTTTGCTTTAAGCCTGGGACGGATAGGTCTACTTGTTTGAAGATGCACAAGGAGATGAAGGCCACACTTGTTAATGAGATTAAAGAGATTGATATACATGTAGTTACAGTATCAAGCGACGAGGTACCAACTTGTCTTACTAGATATGCTTCCACTGAAGGAGTTCGATTTGTGGAGGAGGATCACTTGATACAGGTTGAACCAGTTTCAGATACAAACGAGGTGACTAGTAAGGTAGGTAACTCTACTATTACAACGAACGATCCATTATCAGATAGGCAATGGGGACTTGAGAACGTTAACGCACAAGGAGCGTGGGATTTGGCACGAATTTCTCCTATCTCTGCTAGAATTGCCATTCTAGATACTGGAGTAAACCGAAATCATCCTGACTTGAGAGGGAAGGTCATCCATAATGCAAATTTCTCCAGTTCTTCAACAGTGGAAGATGTTCATGGACATGGGACTCATGTGGCTGGGATTGCTGCAGCGTTAACGAACAATAGAAATGGAATCGCAGGAATGAGCTATAATGCGGCTGGGATTATGAATATAAAAGTTTTAGGAGACACAGGAAGTGGCACTAACAGTAATGTTGCCGAGGGTATTATTTATGCTGCGAATCGAGGAGCACATGTTGTTAACATGAGTTTTGGCTCTGCGCAAAGCAATGAGACGCTGCAAATGGCAATAAACTATGCAAATGATAGAGGTGTACTTCTAGTTGGTGCAGCAGGCAATAATTCTTCAAACCTACCGCATTATCCCGCAGCATATACATCTGTACTTTCGGTAGCTGCCACAAATCAAAGCAACGAACTAGCACCATTCTCCAACTATGGAACTTGGGTAGATGTGGCAGCACCAGGACAAAATATTCTATCTACCTTTCCAGTGGAATTAGAAGATTCGATGTATAGGGTTGCATCAGGAACTTCAATGGCTACTCCTTTTGTTAGTGGTCTTGCAGGCTTAATAAAAGCAACAAATTCAGCGTTAACGAATAGAGAAATTAGGTCAATCATTGAGCGAGCAGCCACTCAATCGATTTCAGGAGGTACAATTCGCTTTGGTAGGATTGATGCGATGAGAGCAATTCTGATTGCACCTACAAGTCGCCGTCAACGACAACGAACGAGTAATCGTCCTTCTGTATGGTTGAATACTCAGTAATGAACATATATAACGATATGTATTTCCTCTATTTTCCATTTGTGTTATAATAAAATTAAATTGATTTCGTGGGACATTATGTAGTTAATTAAAATAGCTTTTCCGACCTTGAAAATATATAAAGTAGAGGTGATTGTATGACGGTTTTTTGGGGTATAGTCCTTTTGGTAATTATTGGGTTCGTTGTATTTGGCTATCTCGTTGATAAAAGGTCAGATCGGTATCGGCGAATGAGTGATAAAAACGTAAAGAGTGGGATTGAAGCAGTAAAGGATCAAACTCAAAAGCAAAATCCTTCAAATAGTGATTGGCATGTTTAGTGATTGCTCAGTGTAGCAGTCACTCTTTTTTTAGTCATATTAAGGCGAATTTGCCAATATGCTAGTTGAAAGGAAATGTTTTTCCAACGAACTGATATAGGGGGGCAGGGCATGGAAACGTTTATTAATGGAAAGCTTGGAGAAATTTTTGATGATTTTAAGTTCAACTTAAAAAATCTTACCGATTTGTGCACGTTACAGGATTTAAACTTTAACAAAGGGCATTTACCAGACTATTCTAATCCACTAATTCAACAACTCTACCTCTTAAAATACTTCCCTGCTCACTTATTTGAATACTATGATATATACAGCAATGTAATAGAACAAAACCATTTAAACAACTCATACCATATCCTATCTATCGGAGCAGGAAGCGGTGTTGATTATTATGGACTCGATTTAGCATTAAAAGATATCGGGAAAAGTGCAAAGGAATATGTCTATTATACTGGTGTGGATGTCATTGATTGGAGATATCGCCATCCATTAAATAACCCGGACTGCAGGTTTACAAACGAAGATATAAGTAAAATACATCCTGATAAACTATCACAAGTAAATCTCATCATTTTCCCTAAATCAATAGGGAATTTTACAGAACGTGCTTTCGATGATCTTGTTAACCAAATGAAATTAACTAAGTGGTCAGAGAAAAAAATTTACGTAATATCATCAATAAATGATTATCAAGAGGAACTCGAAAAAAAACGGTATGAAAAACTTTTAAGCATGTTTGTCAATGATCATGGATACACGGACTTAGATGAAGATACAGACTACTATTATTTTGAGGATAAGGAAAATACGAATATTTTTAGCTATCCGGAACATATTAAAAAGTTTTTGGTAACACTGCAAGATCAATGCAAATCCTACGATCCTTATCGGAAAGAATGTATCAGCCTTTGTAATAGTCTCCTAAATAAGGAACCATTGTTAGGAGCAGGACATATTAAATATCAAATGAAAAGGTTAGAGAGAAGAAAATAATTAGTTTGTGATGAGCTAGTCACCTCGTATGGTGGCTATTTTTATTGGTAAAAAGAAATAGTTTCCTGGGAAAGCGCAGGAAACTACAAAATACTGCAATATCTTCTGTTATATCCTCTTTATCTAGTAAAAGCCTTATAACTTCTACATATACTTTCATTTTTCAATAAAAAGCAGAACTCGTTATGTTGTTTCTACGTCCCTCTTTCACTTTTGAAATTTATTTAAATTTTTTATTAAAAAAATTTCAAAACAATGGTCCTAGACAAGGCCCTTGCGCATACATTTAGTTTAGTCGTTAAGTATCTTAGTTGCTAAGGTATTTTAAAGGAGGTGATGTGTTGAATATTTTTGAGGAGTTGCTAATCTCCTTAAAGCGTGCTAGTGAGGTGAGTATCTCGGTTATGCGGCCGAGAGATACAGGGGAAGTAAATCATGGGTTAATGATTTTATTATTCATGATTTATAGTAAAGGTCAAATAAAAACGAATGAAATCTCCGAGCACTTCGGTGTAACTTCTGGTGCAGCAACAGGAATTGCAGATAAGTTGGAAAACCTGGGGCTAATTGAAAGGAAGCGAAGCATAGAAGACAGACGGATTGTGATTTCTACGTTAACAGCGAAAGGTCTTGACCTTGTGGAGGCAAAAAAAAGGGAGCATGTTCAATTATATGAGTATATACTCAACGATTTTTCGAACGAGGAAATCATCAAAACGATCCAGATGCTTAATAAGATTTCAGCAAAAATCGAGAGCTATCTAACAGAACAACATGAGGAGGACTAAAGTGGAGAAGTTAGATAAACGACAAAAAGTGTTTATCATGATTGCTGTCATGTCAGTGTTATTGTTCTCTGCCCTTAACATGACCATTGTGGGAACGTCACTACCGAAAATCGTATCAGCGATTGGTGGGCTTGATTATTATGAGTGGGTCTTCACGATCTACATGCTTACGTCCAGTATTACCGCCATTTTGGTAGGAAAGCTATCTGATATATATGGCAGGAAAGTGTTTTTATTATCTGGGATCATTATCTTTAGCTTAGGTTCCTTATTGAGTGGATTTTCATCAGACATCGTTCAGCTTATTACATTCCGAGGAATTCAAGGATTTGGCGGAGGAATGCTGATGAGCGTTTCATTTGCAACTGTAGGTGACTTATTTTCTCCAAGAGAGCGCGGGCGTTGGCAAGGTGCCTTAGGTGGGGTTTTCGGCTTGGCAAGCTTGCTAGGTCCAACCTTAGGCGGAATAATCGTAGATAACTTCCAGTGGTCATGGGTGTTCTGGGTATTCCTTCCGTTTGGGATCGTAGCTTTCCTCTTAATTGCAAAGCTTTACCCACAGCAAGCCACTCTTAAGGACGAGAAAATAGATTATCTAGGCTCACTTATTTTAACAATAGTGATTATAACATTGCTATTAGGTTTTTCTTGGGGAGAATCTTGGGGAGAAACCAAATATGCCTGGTCTTCACCTGAAATAATCGGTTTGTTCTCTGTTTCAGCCTTGTCTTTAGCTTTATTTCTTTATGTAGAGACGAAGGTGAAGAGCCCAGTGCTTCCCCTACATTTGTTTAAAAATAGTGTGTTTACAATTTCAAATGCCGTTGCCTTTCTTTTAGGAATGGGAATGTTTAGCGTCATTATGTATATTCCGTTCCATGTACAAGGGGTAGCAGGTCACTCTGCAACTGTATCAGGTTTAGTTGAAATGGCAATGACCATCTCCTTGGTTATTTCAAGTGCTATCGCTGGATTCCTGATTACTAAAACAGGAAAGCATAAAAAAATTGCACTAATTGGCTTAATAGTAATGGCATTTGGTCTTTACTTAATTACGTATCTAACGATAGAATCTACGTTGCTCCACGTGATTTTTATGCTAGGTGTCACAGGTCTTGGAATTGGTATTACGTTCCCAGTCTTTAACTTAACTGTTCAAAATGCAGTGAAACATAAATACTTAGGTGTTGCCACTGCAACGGCACAATTATTCCGTGAACTTGGCGGGACCATTGGAGTAGCATTTATGGGAGCAATATTGAGTAAGCGCATGAGCGATAAACTAAGTGAAATGGATTTACCAAATGGCAGCCCAGTTCCGACAGCAGGGGAGTCAGGGTTGGATTTTACTAGTATACAGGATCCTCAAATTTTAATGAACGCTGATGCATTAAGTGAAATTCGTAAGGAAATGCCTGAAGGAATGGTTGGCATGTTCGATTCTATTATTAAAGCGTTGCGAGAAGCATTGAGCTATTCTTTATCCGGTGTATTCATGTTTGCTATGATTGCTGTAGTTTTAACCGTCTTGTTAACTATTTTTCTTAAAGAACTCCCACTTCGTACTTCAAATCAGGAAGAAGATGAACACGAAGGAAAAGCAACAGAATAAGAATGGCTTGGAAAATGTGAGGCTGTCCGATTTATAAATAACACAGACAATCTTGATAAAACCAATAAAAATCAACACCTCTATTCATTTGGTTGGAAATAGTTGTTTCCATGATGTGAATAGAGGTGATAAAACCCTACTATAAAGGTTCCTTTCGTACTTTCTTGTGCTTTTAATTGTGATGGATGATAGGAAAATGCTTAACAAAGCTTAGCATTAAGTAGATAAATTAGGCTCGATAAATTACCTTAATCCTAGTGCGGCTTTGGCGACTTTAAAGTCATTTATATACTTCTGTTCTAAGTGGTCGTCTCTCAATTCTATCAATACCTTATATGTATTGGTAAGGCTGATGGTATCAATGTAGACACTCTCGATTTCTCTAATTCTTTTGGTTTCAGCAGCGGTTAATTTTCTGTCGCCTTCTTGAAAAGCTTTAAGCTTTATTTGATGTATTACACCATTCCATTTCTTTTCATAAATTTTGATTGTCACCTTTTCGTTATGGGTTAGGTCTCTGTCATGCTCTCTGGCTTTTTCAATGGTTTTGAAGATTTCATAAGTGTCTTGATACAGTAGGTTGTCGATTTCCAAGAGGATTTGTATTGTTTAGATAGAAAATTGCATAGATAATCACAAGTATACTTGCAACAATAAAGATAAGTTTTTTATGTAAAGATATCACCATGTTTGTATCCCCCCCTTTTAAAGACTATTTATGTACAAGTTATTGAGTTTATGTATATAATTTCCAAATAAGAAATGGTGTCTTTATGTGGGCAAGAAGGAGTGTTTTCTATTGTGAGAGAATTAGAATTGGTCTTAGATATTAAAGCTACGTTGGGCGAGGGGCCCTGTTGGGATAGTAAAAAACAATTATTATATTGGGTAGATATACTTGAAAAAAGGGTATACATTTTTAACCCAAGAACAAATGAAAATCGCTGCATTCAATTAAATCATTACGTTGGGGCAATCGTACCAAGAAATTCAGGTGGAGCTGTGTTGGCACTAGAAAAAGGTTTTTATTTTTTAGATACTCAGACAGAGACATTGTCACTGATAGATGAGCCTGAGAAGCATATAGTAAATAATCGATTTAATGATGGGAAATGTGATGCGAATGGGCGCTTTTGGGCAGGGACAATGGATAAATCCTATCATAAGGAACAAGGTGCACTTTATTGCTTGAATACGAATTTGGCTGTGAAAAAGCAGTTGAGTAAAGTTGGGTTATCAAATGGATTAGCGTGGTCTCCAGACAATAAGTTTTTTTATTACATAGATACCTTAACTCGAAAGGTAGTTTGTTTTGACTTTCATCTCAGTACAGGTGAAATTGAAAATCCGAGGGAGATTATTTACTTTCCAGAAGAAGAGGGAATGCCTGATGGAATGACGATTGATGAAGATGGAATGCTTTGGATTGCTCATTGGGGTGGCTCCAAGGTATCTAGATGGAACCCTAAAACAGGAGAACAATTAACAGCCATTGAAGTCCCAGCGCTAAATGTAACATCCTGTACATTTGGCGGAAAAGATTTAGATGAATTATATATAACGACTGCAAGATCAGGATTAAATGAAGATCAACTGAAGGAATACCCTTATTCAGGAGGGTTATTCAAGATAAAAACGGATGTAAAAGGGGTTCAGGCTTATCCATTTAAAGGATGAGGGAATTTGATGAAGGTAGAGCGATAGTCAAAAAAATCTCGCAAATGTTTGATTAATAGTTTAGATTATAAAATGCGTTCCTATATAAGGAACGTTTTTTTATATTTATTATCTATTTAAATGGAAATTAATGCTAATATAATATGGACAAGTTTAACTACTATATTGATGTATAAGGAGATTCTATGAATTCGTCTATATTGAAAAACCGTTCATTTCTTTCAACCTGGTTAGGAAATGGTATATCAGAACTAGGTGGTGCTTTTGGTACTTTTTGTAATTCGATATTAATCTACCAACTTACTGGTTCTACTCTCGCACTAGGGAGTATGTGGCTTTTGTATTTTCTTCCATCATTGGTTCTTCAACTTTTCATTGGCCCTTATATTGACCGGTGGAGTAGAAAGTGGATTATGGTACTCTCACAATGGACAAGGGGTGTCATATTTATCATCCCATTAGCTACATTACTATCAGGCAATTTAGAGGTTTGGCATATTTACGTTGTTCAGTGTGTAGTTGGTTTAATCACTCCATTATATGTACCTGCTAACCATGCCCTTACGCCTACGATAGTAGCAAAGGATCAATTACAGACAGCAAATGCTTATATTGATGGGACCGTACGAATAATGACCTTTTTATCTCCCATACTAGCTGGGATAGTCATTGAATACATTGGGGTTCCATTCACACTTACTCTTGTTAGTTCTTTCCTTATCATGAGTGGTTTTACTTTGCTTTTTATTCAAGAACAGAGAATTAAACTAGAAGTAAGAAAAACATGGGTAGCAGATTTTTCAGAAGGGATATCTTTTTTCTTTACTCAAAAAATTATTGTGTGGTTAGGTGTCTTCTTAGCATTTGTTCAATTTGGAGTAGGTGTGACCATGGTTACAACTCTTCCATACATTACGGAGGAATTGGGAGGGACTTATGCCGATTATGGGTACTTTATGGCGGGCTTTCCGGTTGGATACATAATAGGTGCTTTACTAGTATCAAAAATAAAGTACAAAAGTCGTAGATTACTCATGCTAGGTTCCCTTTTCATCGGAGGCATTACCTTCATTGCACTTTGTTTTAACTATAGTATCCCTTTAGCTATTTCAACAGAAATTATTGGCGGAATAGTCATGGCTATTTTTAGTATCCATAATACAACGATCTGCCAAAAAGTTGTACCAAATCACCTCATGGGAAAAGTGTTTTCAGTCCGTCTGCTTATTATCAGAGGAGCTATGCCACTGGGAGTGCTAACTGGAGGTGTCTTAAGTGAAATGTTTGGTGTGAGACCGCTGTATCTGTTGATTGGTTTATTAATTAGTCTTGTTTCGTTAATAGGAATATGTTTACCTTATTTTAAATTCATTGATGAGAAAGGTAGTCCAGATAAAATTGCTTCCTAGGGTCTGCACTGATATCGCCGATTGGTTTGAGGATAACCAGTCGGCTTTTTATGTTAAAAATGAATGGCAAGCACCATAACTGATAGGCGCCTGTATATATAGTTATAGGATTGGAGGGATAAAATGAGCGTACCAGTAGGAAAAGTTTATGTTGTCGATCCTTCTCCTTTAAATTGGCTTTTTGTACTCTTTCATACTATGGAGGAACTAGTAAGAGCTGATCGCGAAGGGTATGTAACACCGTCGTTGGCAAGTGAGTTTACTTGGATCAACGAAACGACATTAGAAGTAAAGCTTCGTAAAGGGGTTACGTTCCATAATGGTGAGGTTTTTAATGCGGATAGCTTTGTAAGAAGTTTTTCTGAGGAACAGCGGTGGTTTGCGCCACATCCGCCTGGAACGTGGATGAACCTTCCACGGGAAACAACTGTAGATGTTGTTGACGATTATACCGTTCGCTTTCTGTTTCCAAAGGCAGATGGATTAGCGCTAGTGAAGTTAAGGGCTGTTCATATGGGGAATGAGTTATTTTGGCAGAGTCTAGGGTTTGGCTATGCGCGAGAAGGTAGTGGGGAAGGTCGTTGGTGAATTCTTGATGCACCAGGTCGGTGGGGCACCGGACCGTTTATTTTGCAAAAAGGATATTCATCATTAGAAAATAAGCAAGCGATTATTAAGAAAGAGCCGTTTGAGGCAACTTGGATTACTGTTGAAGAGCTTCGTGCTCCGATGGTTCAGTTGCAGGCAAATAAAGATTATTGGAATAAACCAAGAGGGCCAAAACTTTCCGAGGTAATCTTTCGGAATGATCTTAGTAAGCAAGAAGCACTTTTGCTTTGTATAAACACGGAGGGACAAGTCGATATTGTCACAATGATTGAACCGAAACAAGCAGCGGCAGTAATTGATTCGCCGTATGCGAACCTAGTTCAGGTGAATACAGACCGTGTTTTTGCTGGGGTGTTTAACAGATTTCAGCCTGATGTACCGTTTAATGACCGAAGAGTAAGAGAAGCGTTTAACATGGCTATCAATCAATCGAGAGTCGCCCGGCAAGGCTTTCTTGGCTACGCAACACCAATTCCAAGCTTGGTACCACCATGGTCTAAAGAGATGCCAGAAGATGTGACACCAATACCTTACAACCCTAGTCGAGCAAAAGAATTACTTCGTGAAGTGGGCTGGCCTGAAGATCGTGAATTCGTGATCGCTGTGCTAAAAATGTACGAAGATGCAGCGAAAGTGATTGCAGAGGAAATTGAAACGGTTCTTTCATTAAAAGTCAGGGTAATTGTCATTGAGGAAACAGAAGAGCACAAATGGCGCAAAGCAATCGCTGAAAAAAGAAGAATACCTAAGATTGATTTGCTATTAGTTGACGTGTTTGCCTTATTTACAGAAGGAATTCCTGCATTTATTCACCGCGAATTTTTTGGTGAGAATGGAGCATTAAGATTAGGCCCAGAACTAGAAGAGTTTAATAGATTGTTTGTGGCATATAGTAGTGAAATTAATGATCTGAGAAAAGTAGAATTAGCAAAAGAAATTGATCGTTTTGTTTATAAGGAAGCGTTAGGGTTATTTCTATGTTGCCCGCAGGATTTATACGCGGTAAACCGGCACGTTCAATTTCGTGCTTCACGCAGCACATTTGAACTTACCGAAACCGAAGTGACAAAGGACCACTGGTCGAGACGATTATGATAGAAATTGGTATACGACAGAAAATCGTATACTTTTTTAATTGGGAGAAGTTTGGCGGACACCAGTGCCGTTATTTTGAGAAAAAACTAGTTTTTTTCGATTTCGCGGACAGAGAGGACGTTATTTTGCTTGATTATGCCTCATTTTCATAGATTTTGGGCAAATAACGTCCCTGGTGGCCGCGAAATTTCCGAAAAGGCGTTATTTGCTAAAATAGCGTCCTCTCTGTCCTCTAACTGAAAACAGCCTAAAGTTTCTCTTGAAAATTTGGCTAAATTTGGTTTATTCTATGGTGGAATGTCTGTTCTAATTGGAGGGATGAAAGGTATGTGGAAAAAAATCGAGTGCGTCGCAATCTATACCGATGATCTGGAAAATTCGGTAGCATTCTACCAGTCGTTAGGTCTAACTAAAGCTTGGGAAACGTACCAAGATGAGGGCAAGCAATGGAAGTTCGTAGGTATGAGGTTTCCTGACGGAGACTCAGAATTAGTCTTGAAGAATAACCCGAATTTGAACTTTGCTGAAACCGAAATTGTTGTTGAAGATGTCAGGGAAACCTATGAGATTCTAAAAGCTAATCCTGAAGTTGAGTGGATCCGCCCACCATTCCCGAATGCCTTAGGTGGTCATGTAGCGGTTATGCAAGCACCAGATAAGAATGTTTTTGTTCTGGTAGGAAAATAGCCATGCCTACATATAACAAACTAGTAAGGGATTTAATTCCTAGCATTATTGAAAATACAGGAAAAAACTATCATACTCGTACATTAGATACGGCTGAATATAAAGTAGAATTGGTAAAAAAACTATCTGAGGAAATGAATGAATTTTTACAAGCGACAAATGACAGTGAGGCTATTGAGGAATTAGCAGATATGCTTGAAGTTATTCATGCCTTAACACATATTCACCACTCCAACCCAAACCAATTAGAAGAAATAAGAAAAAACAAAGCAGTACAACGTGGCGGATTTGAAAAACAAATATTTTTGATAGATGTAGAGGACTAAAAGATGAAACCGACATTGCGAGCGGAGGCAATCATTTGGGATAAAGCGAAGAGGCTAGTTCTTGTTCAATGTGATAGAGATGAAAGCTTCTATCGACTTCCGGGTGGGAGTGTTGAATTTTTAGAAACAGCTGCTGAGGCGATTAAGAGGGAGCTGGTAGAAGAGTACAACATCAGTTCAACAGTAGAAAAACTAGCGATTGTTAACGAGAGCATTGTTGAGGTAGACGGTGAACAGATTCATCAATGCACGCTCATTCACTGGTGTACAATCACAGACGGGGACAAAGTCTACATTCATAATGAAGATCCAAATATAATACTTGTTTGGCGTACCATTGAGCAATTACAACAGACGCCTACCTATCCAGAAGGAATTGTTGATGTGTTTACTTCTGACACTACTCATATTTCGCATCTTGTTGTTAGGAAAAAATATCAATAACCCTGCCAATTTCTCAGGGTTATTTTTACCAATCAAACCATTATTCCACCGTTAGGATGAAGTGTTTGACCGGTCATATAGCTTGAATCAGAAGAAGCTAGGAAGACAAAGTTTGTAGCAACTTCAAACGGCTGACCAGGACGCTTGAGAGGTGTAGTATCGACGCCAAAAGTTTTTACATCTTCTGCGGAAAAGGAAGATGGGATTAGAGGTGTCCAAATAGGGCCAGGGGCCACACCGTTGACACGGATACCTTGATCGGCTAGAGAAAGTGCGAGTGATTTGGTAAATGTAAGGATTGCGCCTTTGCTAGCGGAATAATCGATCATTTCTTTGTATCCCTCAAATGCGGTAACTGAAGTTGTGTTAATGATTGTGCTCCCCCTTTGTAAGTATGGTAGTGCAGCTTTCGTCATAAAGAAAAAAGCATAAATGTTGGTACGAAAAGTTAGATCTAACTGCTCGGCAGTAATATCTAAAATACTATGTTGAACATACTGAACTGCGTGGTTGTTAACGAGAATATCAATTTTGCCAAAGTGACGAATTGCTTCTTGAACTACTGTATGTGACATTGTTTCATCTTGCAAGTCACCAGGTACAAGTAGACATCTTCTTCCAAGTTGTTCGACCCGTTGCTTTGTTTCTGTGGCATCCTCATGTTCATTAAGGTACGAAACAACAATGTCTGCGCCTTCTTTTGCAAACGCATAGGCAACTGCACGGCCAATCCCGCTATCTCCGCCAGTAATAATGGCTACTTTGTCTTGTAACTTTCTACTACCGATGTAATGAGGATTTTCGGAAAGAGGCCTAGGGACCATCTTATATTCAAAGCCTGGATGGTGGTCTTGATGTTGAGGTGGAAAAGCAAGTGGTACATCTTCACACTTTCTTTCTTTTCCCCAGTAATCATAAACAGGATACATAACCATGCTCCTTTCGAAACGCGTCTTAATTTCAACTAAACCTAAACTTAATTGTATTCATGTGTAATAAAAATAGAAGTTGTCCCATACAATTGAGTTATAACTTACATTAAATACTTGTTGCGACAAGTAACTGATTGATATAAATTATAGAATAGAAGTTAAATTTCGTGTGAGAGAAGGAATATACTTGAAACGCAAAACCTATCTTTTTATGATTCTTATTTTAGTTTTCCTTTCAGGGTGTGGTTCTAAAATTAATGAACCTATTACTCTAATGAACCAAGATAACCAAGAAGTTAGCTTTCCACAGGATAAACCAACTTTATTCTTCTTTTTAACTACTTACACCTGAGGTTTTTGTCAACAGCAACTAGTTAAGTTGCATGAAAACCTAGGGTTGTTAGAAGGGTTAGACGTCAATACGTATATTATTAGTAGCGATACACCAGAAGAACAATACGAGTTATATCGTGCACTAGAGGAAAAGTTTGGGGAAAGTCTTCCTTTTGTATCAGACCCAGACCTGAAGCTAATTGATAAGTTACATATGAAAAATGGAGATATGGCATTTAGAGGCTATGCTTTACTCGACAACGACGGTCGGGTTATTTTCCAGAAAGTAAACGATCACTGGGCTGAGGAATTAACTGAAACTATGGAAGTTATTACGAAAGAGTTAGAAAATAGAAAATAAGACTTCAGACCGTAGATGGATTTCTACGGTTTTTTTATGGAAATTTATCAATCTTATTGGTTATTTATGGTAAAGTGGGGGGTGAGGTGACGAAGAGTGGAGAGTTTTATTTATATACCAATATTATTAGCTGGAATTGGTTTAGTGATTGCGATTGTCCAGAGCTTAATTGACCGCTCAATTAACCAATTTAAAAGTAATGAGTATGAAGAGAAAATTAAAGATCTTGAAGCTAGAATGGAGAAGTTAGAAGATGAGAATAGAGAATTATATTTTCATATCCATAGCAGAGGTAAACTATGATTATACGAAATGAAAGTTTAAGTGAAAAAGCTCCTAGAAGCTTGCTTTTACTAGCAGACCCTTCTCTAGAGTTAATAGAAGATTATCTCAAAAGAGGCGATTGCTATTTAGCTGAGATAGACGGAAAAGTGGTAGGAGCCTATGTCTTACTTCCTACTAGACCCCAAACTGTTGAACTTGTTAATGTTGCTGTTACTGAGGAAGAACAGGGTAAAGGCATTGGTAAACGTTTAGTGATGGATGCCATTGATAAGGCGAGAGCAGCCGGCTACAAAACGATAGAAATTGGCACTGGGAACTCTAGTATAGGTCAGCTTGCCCTTTACCAAAAATGTGGATTTCGCATTATTGGTGTTGATCATGACTTTTTTATTAGACACTATAAAGATGAGATATACGAGAATGGAATTCAGTGCAGGGATATGATTCGTCTATCACAAGACTTGTAGCGAGGGAAGTGGGGAGATGAGAAAAGTCTTTCTTTTGTTGTTTATTGTACTGATAACTGGCTGCTCGACCGAGAAATTAGAGCCAAAGACATTCGCAGAAATATATTCTGGTAATCTATCAGCTGTCACGAAAATTGAAATAAGACACGGTGGTGGCGAGTTAAAAACGATTGTAGATGAGGAAGTTATTCAACGTTGGCTGGACGATATACAAATGATCACTTTTGTTCCTGATGAAAATCAGGAAGGGAGGGTAGGTTACTTATATTATGTGAAGCTGTTTGAAGGAGAAACGTTAACTTTTTCTTTTGATACCTCAAGTATTGGTGACTTTTACTTTTTATCAAATGACGAATTAAATGAAAGATTAGAGTGGTTGTTTACTAATTAAAAAGGAGTGGTCTGCAAGTGATATTAGTAAGTTCCTGTTTGGTTGGTTTAGAGGTTAGGTACGATGGGACCCACTGCCTTCATAGTCAGATTAACAAGCTAGTAAAGGAAGAGCAAGCAATATCAGTCTGTCCTGAATTGCTTGCTGGCTTTTCAGTCCCGAGAGAACCGACTGAAATTGTCGGCGGGGAGGGAGGGGATGTCCTGGATGGTAAAGCAAGAGTAGTTACCAAGTCGGGAACCGATGTCACAAATTTATATATAAAAGGAGCCTATCGCACTTTAGAAAAGGCGCAAGAACTCAGGGCAACCTTGGTGGTACTTAAGGAAACTAGTCCTTCCTGCGGTAATTCTATGATTTATAATGGCGAATTTTCTGGTGAAAAGGTCGTTGGTAATGGAGTGACGTCTGCATTACTCAAAAGGCATGGCTATTCAGTTATTTCTGAAGAACAGTTTCTAGAGTCCCTCAAAGACCAAACTACTTAACGATCAAAAAACAAACAGAATAACCAACTAGAGAGTTAATAAAAAGGAGAATTTACATATGTTAGATTTTGGATGGCTTAATGTTGGAAGCCTCGTACTAGGATTGATTGCCTTGACGCTTCCAATTGTAAATCTCAGTAGAGAGAAGAAAGAAGACAATAAAGCGTGGGTGATACTTTCAGTCATAAGTCTTAGTGCTTGTGCTATTTCCATCTGTTTTCAAATTTTCTATACCTCTCATTTAGTAATCATCGAGGATTGGTCTGCTCTATTGGACACACATAAAGCTGTCGCTATAGTCTCGGCATTACTACTTATAGGTACGATCACATTAAATGTACTAACTCTGGTAGTATATCGGGACAAAGCGAAGTAAAAAAAAGACCATAAAAGGTCTTTTAAAGAGAAACGTTTAGTGTCTTTAGTAATTTATTAAGTGGTGTTGAGAAGGTAAAAAACCAGCTTCTGTTTTCATCATCAAAGACGAGCAGATACGGATTTTCATCTTCAGGAATAATAATAATGACCTCATCAATTAATGTGTTCAGGAATTGGTTGTTTATATTAATTGACGGCTCTAATGGAATTTTCATCAAGACCCCTTTGTCTGGTATAGGTCTAAATTTCTTAACAACATCATCAATTTTACTGATGATATGTTCAACTTCAGACTGAATATTAGGATTTATAGGGACCGATTTAATGATTTCATCGCTCTCAATAATCAGGATCTCAACATGCTTATTGTTTTCAGCATTGATTATTGAGTAGTTAAAAAAGATCGTGATAAACACTAGTAGAAGTACAGATTTCCGAACCATATATTTTTTCACCTCAGTAATAGAATAACCTAAAATACCCAACTTATTTTTAGCAACGTATTAGGTCCTTATTTCAAAAAGAAGTGGGGGCTTTTTCATTTCGTGTATCAAATAAAAGGGAACTAATGTTAAATTTAATGTAGTAGAATTTATTGGAGGGATTATCTTTGAAGAATGTAGCTTTTGTTTTACTATTAATTATCTTGTCCGGTTGTAAAGGCGAATCTGAACTACCTGACACTTCTAGTCCGGGAATGACCACATCTGGGATGAACTTTATCGCTGCATCGGACGAAGTATTTTATGAGGATTTTAAAAAGTTATTTGACGATCAGAGAAGTGAGGATTTCATACGTGAAAAATATGAATTAATCAAGAGAACAAAAACGGACGGAGCTTTCATCTCGACACTAACTCTAGTGAGATATGAAAATAATAAAGCATTATTGGTACAATTGCGGCATGATCGAGATAAAGATGAATATCTGATTTACAATATTATTGAAGTTCCTGAAGAAGTTGCTGCTTTTTTTGAAGAGGAAATAGAATGAGTTTTTTCTTATCTTATCTGAAGAAAGTCACTGCATATTGGTGGGGATCAAGTAACGGTTATGAAACTTATCTATCATTGAGTAATTAAGTATCTGAAAGTATGCGGTATGACTTTATAAATTATTATAATGGAAAATTATTTAGGATACTATTATTTATTCAGTTCTTCTTAAAATACGAGGAGGAAGTAAAATGAGGAGGGTTGAATTATTGATACCGACAGAAAAACTGCCATAACATTTGGAATATTATTAATCACAGGAATAATATTTGGCATATTATCATCGGTTCCAGCTCTAGAGCAACCGGACTACCTTACCAAATTATCAACTATCAAGGGGCAAGTATTGCTGGCTGCATTTTTTCAATTTATCATGGCCGCTGTTTATGTGTGTATTGCGGTACTATTATATCCGACTATTAAAAAATATAATGAAGGTCTTGCACTCTCATACTTTGGATTTAGAATAATTGGAGCAGTATTTCTTTTTATTGGTATCATTTTTCTTTTACTATTATTATTCATAAGTCAACGATTTGTAATAGAGGTTCAGCCAGATCCATCCCGTTTTCAAACTATAGGAGAATTGCTTAGAGTAGGTAGAGATTGGATAAATCATATTGGAATGATATTACCGTGGAGTATAGGGGGGTTAATCCTATATTATTGTTTTTTTAGAATGAAACTTATTCCCAAATGGTTATCAATCTGGGGCCTTATTGGCTATACTTCTACACTCATAGCAACCATTCTGTTGTTCTTTGACATAATTAAAATAGTATCACCAATATACTTGATAATGAATACGCCCACTGCACTATTGGAGTTGATTTTAGCTGTTTACCTGATAGTTAATGGGTTCAATCCATATATAAAACAAAAAGGGGGAACACTATGACAATTCTTGTAGTGGGAGCAACTGGTGAAACAGGACAATTAGTCGTCAAACAATTACTAGATTGTGGAGAGAAAGTAAGAGTGATTGTTCGTTACCCAGATAAATTATCAGAAACAATTCTATCTCACCAAAATATATCTATTATAACTGTTGGTAATGTTTTACAAATAAACAAGCTTGAGATGAGAGATTATGTTAAAGATTGTGATGCTGTGATCTCCTGCCTTGGACATAACCTAACTCTACGTGGAATATTTGGCCCTCCTTTTAAATTGGTAACTGATGTAACTAAACTCATTTGTCATGCGATTAAAGAAAATAAGCCCCAAAGAACAATTAAGTATATTCTTATGAATACAACAGGCAATAGTAATAAAAATCAAAGAGAAACAGTATCTTTGGCTGAAAAATGTGTTCTGGGTATTATTAGATTGCTTGTGCCGCCACACAGAGATAATGAAAAAGCAGCTGATTATTTACGAGTTGAAATTGGCCAAGACAACCTTGAAATAGAATGGATTGCAGTTAGACCCGATAGTTTATTAAATTTAGAAGAAGTAACTAAGTATTCTATATTTCCTTCACCTATCAGAAGTGCCATTTTTAATCCGGGAAAAACTAGTAGGATTAATGTGGCTCATTTTATGTCAGAATTAATTATCAATGAAGAATTGTGGGAGCAATGGAAAGGGCAAATGCCTGTTATTTATAATGAAAATTCAGTAGTAGAGGGAGGAAATACTTGAAAGCGATTGTTTGCAGAAAATCAGTTTCACCGGATGTTAAAGAAAATACACCTTGTACAAGAACTAAATCAGCTTTGGTTTGATATTCTTCTGGAAGGTGAGAACATACAATAACTGAATATAATAATCTTTAATACTATCCGTAGCCCTTTACTTAAAAAGCAGAAGGGCTTTTTTGTATTTTTTTGGGAAATTAAGAGGGGATTAATGTTAAAATGGAAGGAGGAGTACTCGTTAGATAAACTCTTTTGAACTGGAGGGGATTATCATCTATGTAAAATACTATTTAGCTCTAATGTCTTTCGTGTTCTTAGCTAATACCTTTACGTCTTGGCGAGATGAACAATATGGTTTGGCAATAATAGCAGTGGTGTCTTTCCTTTTATTTTTACTCGCATTGATAGGTTATCTTAAAGAAATTAAATCTTTGTTATGGATAGGTATAACTATTCTCTCAATCTATACGCTGTATTTATTAGGTGCAGTAATCTGGTCATTCACTCCGACAGACGCAATGTTGTTTACAGTAACAGTAGCAATGACGTTATCGATAATTAATATCTTGGTTATTATTAAAATGAAAGATCAGATCAATATTCTTTAGTTAAGCAGCACATGTGATTTAAGTTTCTCTAAAGAACTAGGGTAAAAGGCTTCTTCCAAGAACTCTATAAATATATTGTGGGAGGTTCTTATGATTAAGAATTTGTTTATTTTAGTTTTGGGAGCATTATTGTTAAGTGGTTGTTCGAATGAAGTGGTAGACCAAGAAAGTGTTGCCAACTTAGAAAGAGAGATAGAAATAATCTCAGAACGCTTAGAAGAGAAAGAAAGCGAGTTACAGGCACTTTACCAGCAACTTGAAGAATCAAAAGATAAGGAGTATATCAAGATTGATAAAGAAATAGCCCCTAGATTATGGAATAACCCTGATACTCAATTGTGGGAATACGTTATAGATTTTTCATTTGCTGAAGAAAATGGTTGGATCCGTGGCACTACAAATTGGCGATCATGGGATGGCGAATTTGATCAATCTTTCTCAGTGCCTAATCAAACTTGGGAAACACCAGGATTGTTAATATCAGCTTGGATGAGTGAGGTAGAAACTAGTTAATGGCTAGGTCTAGAAGTTTGGGAGATAACTACTAGAATTGAACTTCTTGATGAAAACAGTGCTCATGGATATATATTGAGATATGGTGTGTTTGATGATTCTATTGCTGGAGAAGATATGAAAGTAACGATGAAAAAAGGTAATGGGTTTTGGTACATTGAAAATGTTGAAATTCGAGGGCGCTGCTCTAGAGGTGTCAGTGAAAATAATGAGCTTTGTGTTTAATCCTAAATAAACATGATCATTTTTCTAAAAGAGAGTTGATTGGTAGTGAAGGTACTTTTAAAAGGCTTGTTAATTGTTGTCTTCTTTGTCATTTACTTTTGGTATTTTTCGTTAATAACTGGTTTGATAGAATTTTTAATGGGTGGTTTTGCTACGATCTATCTTTTAATTATTTCTTCAATTATGGTTGTTGTATCAGTAGTGCTATCGATGTGGACAACTAATAAAGTCTTGGAAACAATTAAAGCTAATTTATGATATTGGACTTTTCAAAGTGTTAGCGGGATGTGTCAAATGACTGAAACTCAAATGTACCTTGATCCGTATTGTAGAAGAGGTGATTAAATGAGTCAAGATGAACAGGATAAAATGAGAGTAAAGGATTGGGAAAGACACCCGACTGCGAATGTTGCCGACTCTGTAAACCGATCAATGGCAGGAGATCCTGGTGCGTTAATGAGGGGTGGATGCTTAACTAAAATTGTGACTCTAATTCTACTAATTGTTGGATTTTTACTTGTTACTCAATGCTCCAATGTGGTTGATAGCTCCTCAGTAGAAAATAGTTGTCGAGAAGTTGGTGAAGTCATTGGCTAATGCTTGGTTTCTCCTGTTTATCCTTGTAATAGGGTTAGGTCTTTTCTTAAAGTTTAAAACCACAATTAATAAAGAACAGTGGTTTGTTATCATTCATTCGGATGTTAATAAAATAAACATTTATAAGCTTCAGCGTGTGCTATCCAATAATGGGATTAAATCAAGAGTTGAATTTGACGATGCTCTGACCAATCATGCGGTTAGAAATTATTATATTGGTGACAAGGGTTCTATACGTAAGTTGATGGTACAGGAAAAAGATTTAGTTAGAGCGAAACGATTACTAGAAGAGAATAGGTAATTAATGGAAGGGAGCCCTTAAGAAAACATAAGATAATTCCATGAAAATTATATTATAGGTATTGGTGGGATGAAGTTGATTCAAAATTGGAGAAATATCATGTTAGTTATTCTTAGCCTTGGTTTAGCTCTGTCTTTCATACTACATTACAATGTTAAAAAAGAAAACGACAACAATTTGCAGGAATACGCAGGACATTTACATTCGCGAGTGATAATGGTTAAAGAAGCGATAGAAGCATTAATTGAACAACCGAAAAACGCAGTAACAAATGAACATTATGTAAAACTTTTAGAAAGAGCCGGTTATGAGTTAAAAACCGTAAGTGAAGCAGGTTTCTACGTTCATAAAGAGTTAAAAGGAGCGATTGCAGGAACATTTCCCTTTCATGTCCAAGGAGTTTTAAATGGGGGATTAATTAATGGTAAACATGCATATGATGGTGTCTGGCAAGATGGTGAAATTCAGCTAGAGCTAATCTTCTTGTTAGAAGCATTATATGAAGACGTTTTTGAAGCACATAACTTATTAAATTCAGAAGAAGTAACAGTCGAAGAGATTAATAAAGTATATGACATACTGCGATATGATGGTGGGGAAAAGTATCGAACGCTTTATAAAAGGTATTTGAAGAATAAAGAAGAGTAATACGAACTGTGGGAGGAGACAGTCTATGTTAGAGAATATTGTTTGGATTAATGTGATCTACCAGTTGTTAATTTTCATTGTTTGGATTGGTATTATCTTTTTTATAGCATCGTTATTTAGGAGTAGTATCGAAAATAAGAAACGGCTAAAGAGATTGGAAGAAAAGATTGACAGTTTAATTGAAAAGTGAAGTGAAGACTTTATACTTTAAAAGTGTTTGGTTTCTAAGAAGTCTTTAGGAGGTCTATTAATTTGAATAATCGTACAGGATTATATACACGTTTTGTAATACTACTAACCTTAAATCCTGGTAAAGAGTTAACAGAGAAACTAATCAAAGAACATGTACATTACTTAAAAAAGTTAGAAAGTGAAAATAAGCTAGAACTTTGCGGTCCATTTTCGGATTATAAAGGTGGAATGATCATTATCAAGGCAAAATCCTATGAAGAGGCTAAAGAAATTGCAGAATTAGATCCTTTCGTCATTAGCCGAGTAGAATCTTATGAAATTCGAACCTGGGAACTCTCTTGTAAAGAAAACAACCATATGGGAATGGGATAATCATAAACATAACTAAACGGAATTAATATTTATTAAACAACCGACTGCAATTGTCCACCAACAGGACAGTCAAAGAAATGGTTTTGTTATCTTTATTCAACTACTTAAAAAGGATTGTTTAGTAAGAAAAATTAAAACTTATGGTCATTTGAAAATTAGGGGAGAAACAACAATGAAGAAGGTAGTTATTTCTGTATTTTCATTTTTTATAGTGTTTGTCGGTACATATGTATTAATTGGTTATTTGCCAAATTTCCGAATTAAATTAGATGCTCCGCCGTTGGAATACTTTGTTGAAACCATAAAGCATATGGTATTTTTTAAATCTCTGGTTTCTGTTTTGGTAGGGGGTTTGGTATCTGGTGCATTGTTCATTATTATAAGGCGAAAAAATGAAAATGCAATGAATTTACGTTGAGATGTATTCCTTTCCGTTTTGTGCATTTTGTTGAAAGAGGTAAATAAAAACCAATGAGAAGGGGGATTTTAATGAATCTAACAGTTATTAGAAGTGTTAGAACTAATAATTTCAAAGATGACGCTATTTTGCATAAGATTACAGAAATGTGGAAAGAGGCATCCAGTATATTGAAGAATTACAATAATGTTAGATATGGTTTGTATTATAATTATGAGAGTGATTATAAAGGTGATTATACTTTAAGTGTAGCAATAGAAAGTAATGAGAACGAACTCACACTAAAAATTCCTAACACAAGTAAATATGAAATTTTTGAGGTGGATACTGCAGAAGAATTTGGGATACTCAACGCTTGGAAAAAAATATGGGAACGTGAAGAGAAAGGGGATTTGGAGAGAGCTTATTCATTTGACTTTGAAAAATACTATCCTAATGGTCAAATTGAGATTCACATAGCAATTAAATAGTTTTACAATGCTTATTAAGGGAAGCTTATATGAATAAGAAAGATGTAAAACAACAGATTTATTATTGTTTAGTTCAACGGTATTATTCAATAGAAAATGAGATTTAATATTAGCGCGATTGTCGTAGGTAAATAGCGTAATTCTCGTTGTCGTTAAATAAAGTTGCTTCCTCAAATTCCTTAGACATTAATGACTTCACTGTGAAAATAGAAAAAGCCCCTTCAAAATAAACAATAAGAAAAGAGGCCCTATTATGTTTTTTGTACAAATGTCAGGTTTTCCGGGGTCAGGAAAATCAACACTTGCTCGTGAAATCTCAAGAGGAACTGGAGCAGTTATCGTTGATCACGATATTGTAAAAACTGCATTATTAGAGTCCATTGATGATATAGAGTTTGATACAAGGCTTGCCGGCAAAATATCTTATAATATTGATTGGTCACTCATAGAATTCCATCTATCACAAGGCCATAGTGTTATATTTGATAGCCCGTGTTTATATGACGAAATGATTAGTAAAGGAACAAGTTTGGCAGAAAGATATAACGTTAAATACAAATACATTGAATGCTACCTCAATGATTTTAACGAGATAAATTCTCGTTTGAAAAATAGAGAAAGTATGATCAGCCAAATTAAAGAGGTAAAGTCATTTGAAGGCTTTACGTATACTATAGAAAATAGTAAAAAGCCTGACAATCATCGTTGTTTAATTGTTAACACTGGTAAACCATTAGATACTTATATTCAAGACGTTATTAATTACATAATGGAGTAACAAGAGTTGCTAATTTTGCAACTCTTTATTTCTATCTACAAACTGGGAAAATTTGATAAAATAGAGGAGTGTCTTTATATCTAATGAAAGAAGTAGAACATTGGCAAGATACTTTCTCTAATTATCTGTAGGACCATAAATTAAGGAAGTGAAATAAGTATGAAAAAATGGGCTATATTCCTAATCCTTATTACAGTTGCAGCATTTATTTGGTTGTTTTTCGGGACTATTTATGAGGCCCTTAAAAATACACCTGAACAGTATCATGACTCAAAAGAAACAATAGATAATTATACAATAACTCTTATCTCCGAAAAAGAAACATATACTGCAGATGAAAAATTATTAATTAAGGCAACAACTAAATATCAAGGTCTAAAACTGTGGACGAAAGTTTTTCATTATAGAGCAGGTATTGTCAAAATAGTAAATGTCACGAGCTTAGATCGTAATTTTAAGAAGTCTTATGGGTTTAGAAGTGTGGGAGCTGAAACAACACTTTATCGAAATATATCCTTTCTGGAGGAATTCAGTTTCTTAAGTAAACTAGAGCTATCTCCAGGTAGATATCAAATTAATGCGTTAATAAATATTAATGATATAGAACACGAGATCAGTTTAATCATTGAAGTTGTCAAGTAATATAGAGGAAGTGGTTGTTTGGAGAAAAGTAGGTACTTTAGAAATTTTATCATCTTGTTTCTAATTATCATAGGTAGTCCAATAGTTTTATATTTTTACGCTACTGTCTATGGGACTACTTTTTCTGTTAGTCCACTTATTATTGTTAATGGAGAAAAGATTAACTATACCGGAATAATAATTAGACGGATGGGAGACACGCCGACAGATCCTGTTGTTCTTGCTCAAAATATTATACTTGATGAACCAAATGTCGTGAAAGCAAATTCTACGATAGAGGTATTCTTTGTAGATAAGCCTTCGAAAGTATTTCTAGAAAAGTGGTTTGATGGAGAGATAATAGAAAAGTGGAAAGTCACAAAGAAAGAAGAGATCAATATTACGACCCCGGCGGAGGAAGGAAACTATGTTTATAAACTAAATCCTAGATGGGACTTTAGGGATCGAGTAGATATTGTTTTTGAAATTGAAGTAAAGCATTAAATACCTAAAATTATAAAGAGCTATCGAGTTAAAACATTTGATAGCACTGTTTAGTCAATCAACTGGAGGATTAACATGAAAACATTAAGAAAACTAGCAATTATCATTTTAGTTTTAGGATTACTCCATGTTGGTAACACTGCATTCTGGTATTTTCTCATGGAGAGAGACATAAGCGAAATTCCTTTTTATATAGAAAATTTCGGGAGAATTACTCTAATTTTATATTTGATCCTTAGTTTAATTATCTATGTGATAAAGTGGGTTAAAGATCATGAAATTCATAGAACTTAATTCTAGTTTGGAGCAGGTAGTTGGTAGAACTAAAAGTTAATGAAGGAAATGATCAGATTGGGGGGGAAGTAATTGATAAGGGAAGCTAGGGAGAAGGATGTTGAGGGTTTAGCTGAGTTAATGGGAGACTTGGGTTACCCTACTGAAAGTAGCGAGATGGAAAATAGAATGTATACTATATTTTCAAAAAATGATTATAAAACATATGTATACGAAGAAGATGGGAATTTGCATGGAATGATTGGGATGATTTTATGTCATCGCTTTGAAAAAAGTGAGAGTTATATAAGGATTATTGCATTTGTGGTCAAGTCTGAGTTCAGGGGTAATGGAATTGGTAGTAAGCTGTTAAATGCAGCGGAGAATTGGGCTAAGCAGAAAGGTGCGAATATGATGACCCTGAATAGTGGGAATCGTTCCGAAAGAAAAGAGTCTCACCAGTATTATCTTCGTAAAGGGTTTGAAGGAAGCGCGACAGGATTTTATAAGCAAATTTAATTAGCTATTTGGACAGAGGGACAGGTAACTTGTCCAGTTCTCTGAATATAAACTTTTTCTTTAGTATGCTAGGAACTGTTGCGAGTGGGACAAGGTACCTGTCCCATTTTCCTTCTGGCTGGAAAATGGTGTTAAATTAAAGTTGAATATCCTAATATCTAATCAAGGAGGAGAAAAATGAAATATCTATTAATATTTGGTCTTGCTTTTGTGCTAGGTTTATTAATTATAAATATCGCAGGGGTAGGGGTTTATTTTCTAACGATTTTGCCGTTTTTGATATATTCTATTTTAATTGGTGTGATTGTTTGGTTTGCAATCAGTTTTATAAAACTTCAACGAGAAAGAAATGAAATACTTGCTGATATCGCTAATAAACTTGAAAAACTATAAACAGGGAATTTGCATTGACATCATCCACTCAAGATTATTCCATAAGTGGGGTAGTAGATTTTTAGAGTTTAATAATACTTGAACGTCGGAGGTGGAGCTAGTGGTCTGGGGTTTCGCAACACATATGATAATATTCTGTTCAATTACGATCAGCATGTATGTTTTATTCCGATCATTCTCGATGATAATTTAAAGGAAATTAATATGGGAGAATGGGAAGGTGAAACCTTTTCTATCCTTGTGTCATGGAAACGTTAGGAGGGGTTAAGCCTAATAATTGTAAGTTGTGTTTAAAAGGGATCATAGAAGAGTTCTATGATCCTTATTGATTGTAAGGTGCGTTGAAAATGGCTCATAGAAAAATTCGATGATTCCTTATTGAGTGTAAGGAGTGGGACAGGGGGACAGGTAACTTGTCCGCCTGCAAAAAAAAAAATGTAATTTTGAAACTTTCCCCTATTAATAACGTCAATAGTAAATAAAGCCAAATTTTTCTAGGGGAAAGGGGGAAATAAATTGAATACTGCTGTTTTCAAGAAGACACATTTTAGTTTATTTTTCCGAAAATGGATCGATGTAGAGGAGAAAGACTTTTTAGCTGCCATTGTTAAACGGTTAAATCAGGGTGAAACCCTATTTGACGTTTCGGGTGAATTTGTTAAGAAGCGAGAACAGGCTAGCTTTGCCTTTAAATTACAATTGAAGTTAGAGGACTTGGGTTATAGCTATGATACAGAACATAAGCGTTGGTTAGAAAAAGACGATCAGACGAGTAAGAATAACAGCATCGACAATCCAATGTTTCAGGTTGTAGACACTGCATTAGATGCGACTGTCACTAGAGACATTGTTACATACTTAAATGAAGGTCATACGATGAAGCAAGCTGAAGTGAAGTTTCAATTAGTAGCACCGAACATACGAAATAAACTAAAGCATGCGGGCTATCGATATGATAACCTCTTTAACATTTGGACAGTTGAGGAAAGAACAAAATTGGTAAAACTGTTAGCTGAGAAATTGCAAAATGAAGAGATATCCTTTGAGGAACTCGAGAAACGTGGAATGAAAGTAGATAAATTAAAAGAAGAGTTTGAAAAGATTAATTTTCCAGTAAATGTTCCACAAGCAAAAGAGTTATCCCAACCTATTGCACCTTTATCAACGACTGAAATTGAAATTTTTCGAAAAATGATAGGGACGTGGGAGTCGCAAACATCTGTAGCACATAATCTTTCGATTACGATTAATCATGAATTACTTCAAAGTCTCGAGGACGTAGCTAAGAATAGAGAGATAACATTGACACAAATTGTGGAAGAAGCACTTGCTCATTATTTGAAAGAAATGAAATAGTAAGGCTATAAGAGATAAAAGTACCAGTCTTACAGTTGGTCTATTATACCTATACCCTTGCAATAATACCATGAAGCTTAAAAAGCATTACTGGCCACAGTAATGCTTTTTTATATGAAAAAAGGAGAAATATGTAGTTTTACAGAATAGTATAAAAGGCATATGAAAACCAAAGGAGTTGTTACATGCACATCGAAATTCAATTAACGAATATAGATACTTCATATATTATTAAGAACTTATACCCACTTTATTTACATGATTTATCAGGTCATTATGGCCATCTTCCAAATCAGCATGGGATTTACGAAGATACGGATGATGTGAAGACATTGAGTGAACAGTACGAGGTTCAAAATATCTGGTGGGAAAAACCTGGTGTATTGTTTCCTTACTTAATTAGGGTCGACGAAAGACCTGCAGGTTTTATCCTAATTGCAACGCCACCCTATTGTAACAAAGGCATTGATTATTTTGTAAATGAATTTTTCTTACTTCAACCGTATCGTGGAAAAGGGATCGCGGAAAAGGCAGCACACCTAGTATTTGATCAACATAGAGGGAAATGGGAGTTATTTACGAATCATTTAGAGGCCAATATTGCAGGGCAGAAGTTTTGGCGAAGAGCTGTGTGTACCTATACGAATGGAAACTACATAGAAGAACTCGGTGAGACGTTTGATGGAATGAAATTGATCTTTCGTTTTGACAATTTGCATGAATAGGAGAGGAAAGATGAAACGAAACTTTTTACTTATTCCTTTTTTTATCTTTGTCGTAACAATCCTTTTTTTCGGAGGGAGATATTGGTTTATCAAAGATACCTTTAAACAGCCTTACAAAGTTGCTGGGATGGTAGTAGAAGAAGCACATCAAGATAAACGTCAAAGTGTACATGTGATTACTGAAGAGGAATGGAGAGAACATACTGAAAACTCTGTTTATAAAATAATTAGGCAACCTCTAGATTGGGAAGAATTTAAAGAGTATATCCAAACATGTGAGAAACAGAAGTTTTCCTCATTACTATATAGCGATGGAAAAGCTGATTATAAAGTGGCAAAAAGTAAATATAAAGGTACTTATAATGAGGTCAATATTGAATGTATCGATTATGCAGCGGAGAGTAATGATGTTCTAGAAGTTAATTATATTACGCTTCTTTTAGAAAAAATAAATGGGGATTGGAAAGTTGTTGGTCAGAGTCGAAATGACGGGATATCTGGTTACTATCATGACTCAGGTCATGCCTTAGATGCAGCGAGGAATTTCATCAATGCGATAAAACATAAAAATGAGGAACAATTACTAGCACTCATTAAATCTTCGAATTTGTATTCTCGCTATGACTTGTCTTATGTAAGTAAAATGATTGAGGGTTTTGAACAGACGTTTGACTTACCTTCACTAGAAGTTGAACTAAATGACAGACCGGCAAATTCGATCGATGGTCAATTTGAATTTGTCTTACATGATGATGGAGAAGAAGACCATGAAGGGATTAATGTGTTTCTCATTCGCTATGAGGGTAATGGTGATATCTATTATAACCATCCTTACATAAGGTATTTCCCGTTTGCTGAAGAAATGGTAACAAAGTATGTAGACCTCATTGTGACTAAAAATGTCGAAGAACTTGGACAATTTATTAAACCAATGGATGGAGGACCAGAAAGAGTAGCAGAAGACCGAATTGCTAGCTATCAGAAATATTTCGGCAATGTTGATCTTGCGGTTCGTCATGAAAAAGGATTTGTTTTTACTGTTGAGAACGAAAAAGGAAAAGAACATCAGATAGAAGTTGTATTTAGCGATGGTCTGATGACCATTGATGATAAGTTTAGTAACTAAGGAGCAAACAATGATATATGGTGATTTTCTTTGTGCAAGCTACATAGCCGTTCAGACTATTCGTCCTGAAAAGTCGGATGGCAATGCAAATGATTTATGTCGGTTTATTAATGGGGAAATCTATCATGCGACTGCTCTATTAGGTCAAATCGAAATGAAATGACTGAATTCCAGACAGAGCTGAAAAGATGGCAACAGATCCTGTTTCAATGTGGAGGAGACTTATATAAGACTGAGGATTTCACGATCGATGGGGAAAAAATTAGATTTTTAACCGACTGGTTGACTCACCTACAAGCAACCGTACAACAACCTAATGGATTTGTTCTGCCTTTTGGACACAAACTTAACCCAATTTTCCATCAGCTAAGTGCAGTAGCAACTCAAGGTGAACGTTGGTATGTTCAAGCCTCAAGGCTGATGCCGCTATCACATGGTGTTCGAACTGTCTTGTACCTTACATCGCAAATTACTTTTTTGTTATCTGTTTATGTGAACGATACCTACGGATTTGAACATGAGTTTGTGTATGAGTAATTTTTGGGACAAACTAAGACAAACCATGTAGAGGAGTTGCATCTATGAAAGTTACAGGGTCAATTATTTCTGGAGAATTTGATGAGCAGATGAATGAGTTTTCCTTAGAGTCAGTCAAACATTTTTTAACAAGATCTACGCTACGTAAAAATCAATTAGATACTCTCTATCAATACCTTACCCTTCACAAAAACGAGGAAGATGGACAGGTGATTACTTTGTATGATCAATTGCCTCTAAGGTTGACACAGGAAGAAACGAGTATGTTTATAGAGGATCTGGATCAAATTAAGAAATTATATCATTAAAAGTGGTGCTCCTGCTTGGCGGGAGCACCACTTCATGTTTTTAAGGATTCGTTGACCATAAGCCTGCAGTTTTAATAAACACTCGCGGATGTAATTTTAGTCCTGCTACAATTAGGTCAGCTAGATCTTCGGGATGCATCACTCTCTCAGCGTCTCCACTAATCAAATTGGCTTCGTACGCTAAATCTGTTACAACTGTACTTGGTGTTAACGCAGTAACACGAATGTTATGCTTTCGCACTTCAAGCATTAACGATTCCGATAGCCCCATTACTGCAAATTTTGATGCACTATAAGCGCTTGTGACAGGAGCTCCTTTTTCACCAGCAGTTGATGCAATGTTCATAATATCTCCAGACTTTCTTTCAATCATATCTGGCAACACTGCGCGAGTTACATTGTAAACACCCATTAAGTTGACTCGGATATTTTTTTCCCATTCCTCGGGTGTAAGATCTAAAAATCCACCAAATTTCGCAGTACCAGCATTGTTAACTAAAATATCAATCGCACCTAAATCTGATTTAATATGCTCAACAGCGTGAGTTACCGCTTCAAGATCACTGACATCGGCTGAAGCAGCTGAAATGGTTACATCATATTGAGAAAGTTCCGCTGCTAACTTTTCAAGATTTTCAAGGTTTAAACCAATTAGCCCTAGGTTAACACCTTCTTTTGCTAGAGCAATCGCGGTTGCTCGTCCAATTCCTCTACCTGCTCCGGTAATTAAAGCAGTTTTTCCATTTAATGATGGCATGTCTGTCACTCCTATAAAAATTAGTCAGGTTAGTGTAACCAGTAAGGATAGTTTTACTAGCCATTATGTAACGTTATCTGATATTATATTTTTATTTTAAAAGATAGAGAAGTACGCACATTTTTTATGCATAGTGTCTAAAAGTATACTATGGGAGTTGGAGGTTAGTAAGATGTCTAGATTAGAAAATAAAGTGTTTCACTGTGAAAAGGAATTAACGTTATCAATCATCGGTGGCAAATGGAAAATGCTTATCTTATGGCATTTAGGTAAAGAGGGTACTAAGAGATTTAGTGAATTAAAGTCACTGATGCCAGCGATTACACAGAGAATGCTAGTCAATCAGTTGAGGGAGCTCGAGGAGGACAACATTGTCGCACGAAAGGTGTATCCTGTCGTTCCACCAAAAGTTGAGTATTCTCTGACCGCTCAAGGGGAAACGTTGATGCCGATCCTTGATTCGATGTATGAATGGGGAAAAAATTATATAGAAGGTACGTTGGAAAATAGGGCAGAGTAAGCGGTATACTTTTTGTTACTAAGTGAAACAAAAGTGTGTACTTGTGAAAAACTTGCTTATAACTAATAATGTTGGTAATACAATTGGAAGGAGTTTTGAAATGGAATACATAAGAATTAATAATATTGAAGACCCGTTATTTAAACAAATGCATGATTTAATGAAGGAAGTATTTCCTCCTGAGGAAGTGTTAGAGTTTAGTCTTTGGAAAGAGCCGCTAGAGGATCCGGGAATTCGCGTATTTGTAGCTGTTCACGAAGGAAAAGTGGTTGGTTCTACGGAATACCGCTATTATGAGGATTTCAATGTAGCAATGACTGACTTTACGATTATCGGTCAAGCAGGACTTGGAATAGGACCGTTCCTTGCACAGAAGCGAATGGCAGATTTAAAAGAGTTAGCGTCGGCGAATGGTAAGCAGTTATCTGGAATGTTCGCTGAGATTTATGATCCATACCGTGTCGAAGACCATGATTTTGGCGGCGTTAAGCCAATGGACCCTTACGTACGCCGTGAAGTGCTGGCACATCTTGGCTACAAGAAAATTGATTTTACATACGTTCACCCATCTTGGAACAATGATGGCGAAGCGGTAGAAGGCTTAGACTTATGTTTTATGCCACTAGAAGATGGCATGACTGACATCTCAGCTGATTTAGTAGTTCAATTCCTAAAACGTTACTATGCTGTGTTACCAAACAAACCACAATCTTGGATTGCGATGGTAGAAGAGTTAGAAACGAAAGAGAAGTTGGCTTTATTAGCAATTTAATTAAAAGGTGGGGGACGATTCGATTGAGTCGTCTTCTTTTGTTGTGGCACTTCAATTATCATTTTTCCTTATCTGTGATACAATCGTAGAATATAAGTTCGTGTTCGTAACCCCTAGGAAGGAGCAGTTTACTTGAATATCAAATTAAATCAAAAGCTGATTAAAGATATGTGTGGAACGGTCTCCTTCAAAAAAGGGGACTCATTTTATCGTGCCAATAAGGTTACATTCCAGGAATATGATGTTGATCGTTGTGCCGCTACAGTATCTGGTACAGAAGACTTTCATGTTTTGATTGAACGTGATCCCACTGGATCGATTACAAGAAGCTGTAACTGTCCGAAGCTTGCTTCTTTTCAAAAGGACTGCCAGCACATTGCTGCGGTGTTACTTTCAATTAATGAACATCAACGCAACGGAACCAATCCTGTAAATAGAGCTGAAACTGATCTAGCTCAAGGCTTCTTAAATATCTTTAAAAATCAACCAAAGCGCACAAGCTCGAAGCAACTTCATTTTGAAAAAAGAGACATAATCGAAGTAGAATTTTTTTGTCGACCGGTTACGATTGGTACGAATGAAACTCTACTTGGTATTGAAATGAAGGTGGCAGAAAGTTATGTGCAACAGATAAGACTCTTTCTCGAACGAGTAAAGTCTGGGAAAGCGACATACCTTTCGCCGCTATTTAAATATGACCCAACCCTGCATTGCTTTCACAGGGAAGTTGATGAAATTATTCAACAGTTAATTCAAGTCAGCCATGATGAACTTGTATATTTAGACGAAACAGGACATCGCTCTGATTACTTAGGAAATCAGCAGCTTCTATTAATTCCGCCATCTTCGTGGGACAGGCTCTCACAGCTGCTCAAAGGTTCACCATATGTTAAAATCATCGGTCAAGAGAAAACCTATGAGTCATTACAAGTATCAACAGATCGACTTGACCTACAGTTTGACTTTCTGAAAAGTAAAGGAAGCAAGGCGTTTCAGCTTAGGATTAATGGTCTTGAGCATATGGTGTTACTCACACCATACCAATCAGTGTTAACCAATGGTACCCTAACAAAGCTTGAAAAAGATGACTCAAAACGGCTTTCGGACCTTAAGAAAATGTTAGAACAATCAGGGACAAATCAAATTCCGATATCAGAGGACCAGGTTCCTTTTTTTCTAGAAAAAGTAGTTCCTGGGCTCAAAAGGCTTGGGGATGTTGAGATATCCGGGCTTGTTTCAGAAGCAAATAAACCGTTAGTTGCGAAACTCTTTTTGGATAGGGTAAATCATCGTTTACTAGCTGGACTAGAATTTCACTATGAACATATCGTCATTAATCCTTGTGAAAACCGTGAACCGAAAACGAGTTCTCTTTTAATCAGGGACGTTAAGAAAGAAGATACGATTTTAGAGATCATGGAGGAAAGTGAGTTTGTTCAAACCGATGGCGGTTACTATCTGCAAAATGAAGAGCTAGAATATGAGTTCCTCTATTATGTCGTGCCAAAACTAGAGCAGCTTGTGCAGGTCTATGCGACCACAGCGGTAAAACTTCGAATTTTTAAAGGAAATATGTTTCCGAAAATACGGATTAAGGCCAAAAAAGAACGGACCAACTGGTTAGAGTTTAAATTCGAGATCAATGGGAAAGAGGAACGGGAAATTCGTGAGATCCTAGAAGCATTAGAGGAAAAGCGGAGATATTACCGTCTACGTGACGGCTCACTTTTATCTCTACAAACGAAGGAATTCGATGACATCCGCCAATTTCTCGAAAGACTACCTGGGAATAGTGAAGATCTTATTAATGGCTTAGATGTGCCAGTCGTAAAAAGTCTTCCGTTTTTAGATGCGGTGAATGATGAGCAGATCTTTCAGCTTGAGGAATCGTTTAGGCAGTTTCTTGAAACGATTCGTAACCCGGGGAAGATAGAGTTCGAGGTACCTCAAACCTTAGAAACCATCCTACGAGACTATCAAAAGCAAGGCTACCAATGGATGAAAACGTTGGCTCACTTTGGGTTTGGAGGAATTCTTGCGGATGACATGGGCTTAGGGAAAACTATCCAAAGTATTACCTACATTGTTTCTGAACTTCCAACGATTCGTGAAAAGAAACAGCCAGTTCTCATCGTCTGTCCGTCATCACTAACATACAATTGGCTGAGTGAGATCTTGAAGTTTGCACCTGATCTAAGAGCTGTCATCATTGATGGTCAGAAGAAACAACGAGAGAATAACCAGAAAGATGCTATCAGTGCAGATGTGGTGATCACTTCCTACCCGCTCTTGCGAAAGGATATTCATTGGTTTGAAAAACAAGAGTTTCATACCGTCTTTTTCGATGAGGCACAAGCGTTTAAAAATCCGGTCACGCAAACCGCACGTTCAGTACAGAAAATCAAAGCGAATTACCGTTTTGCTCTTTCAGGAACCCCGGTGGAAAACTCGTCTGTAGAGCTTTGGGCAATTTTTCATGTCGTATTCCCAGAATTATTCCAAGGATTAAAAGACTACAGTTTTCTCCCGCATGAAACAATTGCGAGACGAATTCGGCCGTTTTTACTAAGACGGGTAAAGGAAGATGTACTCGCTGAGCTCCCTGAAAAAGAGGAGACATTGGAAACTGTTGAGCTGCTTCCAGATCAAAAACATTTATACGGAGCGTATTTGGCAAAACTCCGGCAGGAAACGCTAAAGCATTTAGATAAAGAGACGATTCGGAAAAATCGGATTCGAATTTTGGCAGGCTTAACCCGACTACGACAGATTTGTTGCCACCCAGGCTTGTTTGTAGATGGCTACAAAGGAAGTTCTGCAAAATTTGAACAGTTGATGCGCATTGTTGACGAGGCAAGAATATCGGGAAGACGTGTATTAATTTTTTCACAATTCACGAAAATGTTAGAGTTGATCTCACGAGAATTCGCCGTCAAGGACATTCCGTTCTTTTATCTAGATGGTCAAACTCCATCCGAGGAACGAGTGGAGATCTGCCAACGGTTTAACGAAGGCCAAAGAGACTTTTTTTTAATCTCCTTAAAAGCAGGCGGGACAGGACTGAATTTGACTGGAGCAGATACGGTTATCTTGTATGATTTATGGTGGAACCCTGCAGTAGAGGAACAAGCTGCAGATCGAGCACATCGAATTGGACAGGAAAATGTCGTCCAGGTAATTAAATTAGTAGCGAAGGGAACCATTGAGGAAAAGATTAATGAACTCCAGGAGAAAAAACGTCATTTAATAGAAGAAATTATTAATACAGACTCTAAGGGTAAAGCAACTTTAACTGAAGATGACATTCGAGAAATACTGACGTGAAGGAACGCAACGGTTGTAAAGCTATTGCGTTTTTTTCGGTTTGTAAAACTTTCCAGAAAACTAACCACTTTCTCTATGTTAGACTAGAGAGATAGGAAATGTAAGGAAGTGGTAGGATGATAGTAATTACACTTATTAGTGTACTAGTAGTTATCTTGATAGGTTGGACAATGGCAAAGGATGATGAAGAACTTCTTATTTTGAAGCTAATCGGATATTTGCTTTTAGGTGGATTTAGTTTTGGGATTAATGGTTTTCCAATACCATTAGGGTTTATTATTTTTCTGTTTCTGAACATAAATGAAAACTCTGACGCAAAGACCTTCGTACATATTGCAGGATTAATAGGGTTAATTATTAACTTTCTGTTCTTTTAATCAAAGACTGTGAGACTAATCAGTTTGTGCAGTTAGAACTATTTAGTTTAAGAAGAACATTTGCGAAAACATAAGGGGGACTTACATAGATGTATTATAGTAAGGAAGAATTAGAAAAGATTAGAAAACAGGGTGAGGAAAAGTTAGAGAAATTAGGGTTAGATAAAGTGAAAGACAAAAATGGCCGTAAATACAAAGCTAATGATTTTCAAGTTAGCTGTGTACACTGTAAACACGATAAGTTTGAGCAAAGTAGTGCTTTACTTAATACAAGGGGAATGTCATATTTGGGTTTGGATTGGTTAAATAATTCAGCTAGTACGTTAATGTGCAAGCGTTGCGGTTTCATCCATTGGTTTGGGATTGGGTTAACGGAGATTGAGGATGAAACAAAATAACATATTGTTAAGCTTGCAGTGTGTTTCGATTGAAACACACTGCTTTTCAATTAAACGACTTTCGCAAATTTGTTTCTCAGTAAATAAACAAAGAGAAACATGGCTAACGGAACAAGATAGTTGATCAATTCTAGTTGAATAGATGGTGTTCCGAAGTTGGTGATAATTATTCCAGCATTGGAGCTACCAAGGGTTCCGTTAAATATCCCGTAGCAAACGTTCAGACCCCAATGGATACCAGTGGTTGCCCAAATCGAGCCAGTTTTATAAATTGCATAGGTTAACGAAAGTCCGAGGATGAGTGAAAATAGCGTATTGGAGATGCTAAATCCTTCATTCCAGACGTCGTCTAGGGCGTAGAGTGTAATCGATATCATGAATACCCATTTCAATGGAATTCGCTCTTTTAAATGTCCGAAAACATAACCGCGGATGATGATGTCGTTTAAAAAGGATCCGATGAAAAATGTGAGCATAACCATGAATAGTGTCATGAACATATTTACTAACGGCATAACTCCAGTTACTTCAAATCCTCCCAAAAGATAGACAAGCATATACTTGATCAGCCAAAAGAAAAAACCAATAGCAAATCCGATCGCCAGATTTTTCCCCCATTTTGAATGGAAGTTAATTCCGACTTGATGAAAATCTTTTAGTTTAGTAAGTTTTAAGATCCCTTTTAATAATGGAAAAAACAAGAGGACTAGTAAAACTTGTAACCAAAATTGACTTGATGTCGCAATGCCGATGTTCAAATACAGATTTAGAACAATAAATCCTGCCAATACTTTGCCATAATAGCTCATATGTATCTCCTGAGTTCTTTTTCTTCCTATCATAAGCAATAAAGTGAGTGTTGACTAGTAGGTTTTGAAAATATTTCCTGTAAGATGTTAGGTAACTGTTTTTGTGGCACCGTCGTTTTTTTTACCAATGTACTGGAAAATGGTGTTAAAATAAGGGTAATTAATTTATCTTTTTCTTGGACTTCAATAATGATAGTTTGTAGGAGTGAGTAGTGTTGAAAAAAGTAAAAGTATTTTTGGGTATTGGAATGGTTATTTCAATAATTGTCTTATCGTATCAATTGGTAGAAGCTAACACTAAAATACAATCTTATAAGGAAAAGGAAGTTAGTGCATTTTCTTTTGCCATTTTAAATTATTCTAACGTACTATCCTCTATAGCAATGACATTAGCAGATTATAACGAGGATTTTACAGAAGGAGAACGAGTTTTGTATGAAAGACTTTTGTCATCCCATGGATATAGGCTAAATCACATAGGGCGTGAATTGACTTCATTAAGACAGCTTTATCCAGAGGATTTGATCTACGAACAGTATGTCTATTTTATCGAGCACCTATTATTTCATACGAAAAGAAACTTTCCTGAGAGTAGAAGGCACGAAATAGGAGAAGTCATTCTAGAGTATAGTGACCAAATTAGGATTTTTAGTTTTGATACAAAAAAACTACTCTCGAATGATATAGAAATGAGAAGATTACTAGATTTAATCAGTGCGATGAATGAGGATGTTTCAAAATTTGTTTATTAACTATTTTTTGATGAAACATGGAGTGTTATGGAAATTTTACAAGTGGATATGGTATACAAGGCCTTGCTTAACGCTTGGTCATTGCAATCAAGTTCAAAATGGCTGGAAGATAACCCTACCAAAGGACAATGTGGGGTAACTGCATTAGTTGTAAATGATTTATTAGGGGCTGAGATAAGAAAAACGAAACTTGATGAGTGTTGGCACTATTATAATTTTATAGATGGAGAACGCTATGATTTTACAGCGTCACAATTTTCTGAAGCGATTGCGTATACAGATCTACCATCGAAGCGAGAAGAGGCTTTTACGGATACAAACTCAAAACAATATCACTATCTAAAACAAAGTGTCATGGACTATCTAAAGAATACATAAGTAAGTATGAAGTGGTGAGAAGTTATTTAATCTTGTGTGGTTTTTTCGAAGGTTATGTTACCGTGATAGAAAATGTAGAAAGGTGATGATAGACGTGGGTGTAAAGATAGCGAATTCTAGCAATATAGAAGATCTAGTTCAAATTGACCGAGAAGTCATTGGGGATGATCATAGACGAGAGTTTATTAGAATGGCAGTTGAGGAGGAGCGATGTCTGATCATAGCAAGTGAGTATGCGGTTGAAGGGTTTTTAATCCATGATAAGAATTTTTTCAATAGCAGCTTTATTTCTTTAGTTATTATAGCACCATCGGCTAGACGTAAGGGCCGTGCATCTGCTTTGTTGCAGCATTTTGTCAGTATAGCGCCTACCGAGAAGGTATTCTCATCAACTAATCTATCAAATCAAGCTATGAAGAAGGTCTTCGAGGCAAACGGCTTTGTACAGAGTGGTACTATTGATAATCTAGACGATGGAGACCCTGAACTCATTTACTTTAAGATGAAATAACGGTTGTTACAGCTTTACTTCTGGAGGAGTAAGGCTTTTTTTTATTTAATAAATTGGAAAATAGTGTTAATATAATTGAGGGTGTGGTCGCGATTAGTGACTTATTTTACCAGGTCCTTACAGAATGGGTCACTAATAAAAGCGATTAGTGAGCGAGTTTACCAGATCCTTACAGAATGAGGCATTAATAAAGGCGATTAGTGATCGGGTTTACCAGAACTTTACATATTGAGACACTAAAAAGGGTAATTAGTGTCTGATTTTACCAGATCCTTACATATCGGATCACTAATAAAGGTTATTAGTGCCTTTACCGGAACTTTACAGGCCAACTATTTAAATTAGGAGCTGTGATAAGAGATGGAACAAATAAAGCAAGTATTAAAGGAATACTTTGAGGCGTGGAACAAAGGTTTTATTTCTAAGGATGGCGAGGGTATCCGAGCGTTTATGTCCGAGAGTTTGGTAGGGCATTGGGCGCATTCAAACTTAGAGAAACCAGACAACTACTACTATGATTACGATCTTCATAGTGTTCTAGTGCAGATGGATGATGCAGAAAAAAGTTTTGAAACCTTATCAATTACTGAACGTAAAAATGGGTATGAATATGTAATTTTAGGAAGAGAGACTAATGTAATTAAGGGAGAACCGTTCAGAGCGCAATGTATGTTTGTCTGGCGTAAAGAAGATGCAGGTTGGAAATTAGTAAGAGAATATATTGAGTTGGAGAGATGATACGAGAACTAATTGAACAAGGTGGGAAGTTATGAAAACTTTAATTTACATATCAGCACTGTTTTTTATGCCGTTTTTTTCATATATTTTCTTACGAAGTTTGTTTTTGGTTATTACATTCATGAAAGAGGAAAATAAATACAAAAGGGATCAAGCGATTGTGACCACCTGTATTTTCTTTGCTTTAATCATGTGGACATTTAGTAGTCTAATTTTAATGATTGGTCATTGGTAAAAGTATGTTAAATATATACGCATAGGAGGAGTTATGAATCCGTACAAAAGTGGTGTTCTACTCATTTCATTTCTAACTATTTTATATGCAATAATCGCAATCATTTTCACTTTAAATGATAGTTTCCTACGCAGTGATTTTGTCTCGGACGTGATGGCTATTAAAGGAGTAGGAAATGATGTTCCTGTGGCACTTGGAGTGGCTATGAGCTTTATTTGGTTGCTGTTTGGAGCTGTATATTTGAAAAATAAGAAAGTGCCTCTGGCTCAGGAAACTGGTCAGGCGAGGGAGCTTATTGCTGCTACCAATGAAAGCGTTGAAACACGAAATATGGTCAACAACGATCAGCGGTTGAATACAAAGCTAGTTTGGTATATGATAGGATCTTTTATTTTCGGTGGGTTATTGACCGTCTCCCTCATTGACGCTAATTTCTACATTAATAAATATTCAGAAGCTAAGCTGCTAGAATTTCGAATCGCTACAGTAGGATTTGCGCTCAGCTATTTTTTGATTGCCTACATGTATTTTCAAAAAAAATAGAGCGGGGTGAAAGCATGAACTGGCTGTTGTTAATAATTGGCATAGTCTTATTACTATTAATTGTAAAATGTCTTGCTATCATTGAGAAGAAAAAAACAAACTCGATGGCAAGTGAAATTAAACAGAACGCTTTAATGGTACCTTTGGGTGTTGGATTGATACTTCTGATTGCTTTAATCCCCTATCAGGTGTGGGTTATATTTGGTAGGCCAGTTGGTTGGGAAATAATCTATATTTTTGGATTTTCTATTATGGTAACTGTCACTCTATGTTTCTGGTATTATTATCGCCAAATGAAACATAGAATTGCACATTCATAGCTTATTTGTAGTAGAAGGGAAGATAGTGGTGGGAAGTAAGTTGAACATAAGAATAAAATTCATAACGTTTATGCTGGTAATTTTCGTGCTCAATGGTTGTGTACTCGTCGATGGTGGTTCACTTAAGTCAGAGTTAGAACTTAATTATAATACAATGTTTGGCACAGATTTTGATTATTTAGGACGTGTTGAGGTAATTGAGGTTAGTAATGATCATATAGTTGTTCAGATGAGTGCAGAGGAATTCCATTCCAGATATTTACAAAACTCTAAGCCAGTAGAGCAAACTTTAAACCTCAACAATGAGTATTCCATCAGAGTAACAGCAATAGACGACCCGATGTATCGCAAAGGTCAAAAAGAAGCATTATTAACATATGATATTGAAAGTAAAGTGATTTGCAGTAAGAAAAAGTGTGTTGAAATTTCACAAGACATTGAAGGTTGGTGATTAACATGTTTAAATGGCCAGTTATCATTTATGTTCTAGTATGTATCATCGCTATCGTTATTCCTGCATCGGAAGGGTATCAATTTATTGGTTGGAAGCTATTTGTTGGGCAGGCATATGCAATTCCAGCCTTTATCGTTTCCTTAATCATCTTTAGGATCTTCAAAGGAAATAAAGCAGTTCAAGATTAGTGTGTAAAATTGTTGTAAATTTCTGAAACCTTCTTCCTTCCTTGTACGTAGTAGTACTTGAAAGGAGGAATTTTTTATGGTGAAACTTATAGCTATGATCTTATTCGTATTAATTGTTGAATTAGGAATTTTATTTGGTATTTCATTTTATTTTGAGGTAGACCTACTTAGCACGTTGTTTTTTGGGGCAGTTTTTTTCGTGTTTATTTCTTACCTAATGAGTTCATCAGGAGACATGTTTACAAGAGGGCAGGAGGCTGCAGCTTTTCAAGCATCTGGTGGTAGGTATATTCCGAAGTACGAAAAATTCACTATGCAAATTGGTCCATTTATGATTGGGTCTGTACTTTGTTTTGTTGTTTATTTAGTTTTATCTTATTTTTAAAAAAACGGACATCAAAGATGCCCGTTTTTAGCTTGCTTTTGTAAGGAGTTTCTGTTTCGTTTTATAGTTACTGGCAACGAGGATGATAACACAGGTTGTAAGAATAAGTGCACCATGTAAAATCCAAACCATCGCTGGCATAGACGTTTTTTCAAGTAAGATGGGTGCGACAAGAAATCCTAGGGCAAAGCCTAACGACTTCAATAGCATTCCAACACCAAAAATTCGACCACGGATATGGTTTTCAGATTTTTGTAAAATCGTAGCATGCAATGTCGTAAAGGCTGCATCAAAAATTCCAGTGAAAAAGGCAAACGGAAAGATGATCCAAACCATCGTTGTTGATAGAAAAATGATAAAGCCTGTTGACATAAGGATTGCTGAACCAAAGCAAACCCAATAGAGTTGTTTTTCAATAAAGGGTTTAATTCTAGGTAAAATCATTGTTGCGAAGACAGAACCCAGTCCCCAAACAGCCCAAATCATTCCATAGAAGAAGCCTTGTCTCTCAACATGGATCATTTCTGCTAAGAGAGGAATTCCTAGATTGTGAGAGCTTCCTGCAAATGCCCCGACAAGAAAGACAACATTGACCATCATCAGCATTGGGGCAACTGTTAAGTATTTATACACTTCTTTAATGTCGTGAAAAATACTAATTACTTTTTCTTTTACACCTGAAGCGACAGCTATAACTCTATTAGCTGAACCGGTTTCCCAATTCATTTTTAAAAGGACTAAAGCTGAAATAAGGTAGGTGGATGCATCAATTAGTAGGGTAATTTTATAGCCTAAAAAATCAGTTATTAGTGCTGCTCCAATAAACCCTGCTACTAAACTAATGGATGTTAATCTAGCAACCAATGCATTCGTTTGTAAAATTTTATCCTCACCAAAGATTGTCGGAACCTCTGAGCTAAAGCTTACTGCAAAAAATGTATTGGTAAAACCGATTAGGAATGAAACGACAATAATAAGGGTCGGGTTCGGAAACGGAATTAAAATAAGAATGATTAAAGCTCTAAGAACATTTGTGATAATCATGATATATCTTCGATTATAACGGTCAGCAACAACACCTGAAAATAGACTGGATAAAACACCTCCAAATGTTCGTGCCGCCATTGCAGCTGCAAGATAGACGGGACTGCCTGTCGCAGCATAAATAAGGACATTTAACACAATCATGTCCATAAAATTTCCAAAATCAGAAAAAGCCTTTACATATAAAAATAGTTTACGATTCATGCTGCTGTTTTCTCCTTTAACTGACTAAAATGTCACTAACCATCATTGTAATGAGATTCTTGTTATTTCGCAATACGAAGTTTTGAAAAACAGAGGGAAGTTTTCGCGTGTGTTCATAGTTATATAGTAATTCAGTTAGAAAGGGTGCTAAGACTATGAAACGTAATGTTTTTCTTTGGTTGGCATTTTTGATTTTGGGCGTGTATATCATTGCACTTCCTGATGATGGGCCACGCTGGATCACATTTAGTGAAGTTCATGGTCCAGGTTTCGTTGATCTGATAGGAATTGTCTTAGTAATCATCGGTTGGCTACTATTCGTTAAAGTACTATGGGATCGACGATCGAAATTACTACACTTTAATGGTGGGCTTTCATTGTCCATTGTATTGCTTTTGTTTGGTTTTAGCTTTGTGCTGATTGTAGCTTCTGTGGCGTCTGATTTTCTTTTTTGGTGGGTAGTAGGAATTATCATTGTTAATTTGATCCAAGTGTTATGTCTATTGATTGTAAGTAAATGGGAATTACCGAAGTATGAGGGAGCTAAGGGTGACAACTGAATAGAGGTTATCGCTTTTATTTGTCGAAGTATATGACAGAAGAGTTTCTCAAGACTGACCACTACCAACAGTGAGTTTTGGGATTCTGATATGCTAATCATCGAGGATGAATAATTACGAGTTTAATTAAAAGTCAAACAAATTGGGGGATTAAATGCATCCGGCTGATTTAATTGAATTTATTTTCGTAGGAAGTATGATCTTGTCATTAGTAGTTATAGCAATATTACTTAGAGGTAAATGGAGAAAGTATATACTTTTATTTACATTAGTACTTTTTGTCACTTATAGTACATTTTTTGTGGTCAAACCATATTGGACCGACTATCAAATTGCAAGAAAGGTTATTTTACTAGAAACCTACCTCGACGAACGTTACCCACTAGAGGAATGGGTGATTTCAACAGTACCCCACCGTAAAAGGGGCTACAAACATCTAAATCCTTATTATATTGGGGTGAAGTTTGCAAGAGAACCTGAGGTTGTTTATCATTATTGGGTCGAGGATGAAACTACCATTTACCAGATTGCCTTTTCAACAGATAAGACAGGAGAGTTCATGTTCGACGAGAGGTGAGAACTATGAATTTTAGGAGGAACTATGAACCATTCTTTTATTGCCAATTTGTCATTAAAAATTTTAGCAGTTTACACGGTTATTTTAGCAATAAAAAATCTACCCATGTTTATTAGCAATATGCAATCAATCTTATTCATGAGAAATAGTGGTATGGATGAAAACTCATTACTATTTTTGTTAGGGGGCATCCCGTTTCTAACTTTGGCATTTGTAGGAATACTGCTTTGGGTCTATGCTGAAAAGATCTCATCGTTTATTCTTCGTGAACATAATTTCAATGAGTTAGAGGCTAAAGAGAAGAAATTACAGATTACACTGTTTTCGGTTGTTGGCTTGCTAGTACTAGTGCAAACTTTACCTCAATGGTTTAATCTCATTCCAGGCCTCATTTTTCTGACAGAAAAATATCGTATGAGCGTGGCTACGAATGAAATTCATACTTATACATACTTGATTGGATTACTACTACAGGTATCCATCGGTTTGTATTTGTTTTTAGGGGCGAGAGGGTTAGTAGGGGTTCTTAGAGTGTTAAGAAAACATTAATAGTACGCTTCGTTTTAAAAAAAGCAAGGGATTCGGTAAATCCCTTTGCTTTTTTAATTATTTATCCAAACTGATGCTTATTTCGATAGTTTTCAAGGTTTATTGGTTATTTATGTTAATGTAAGAGTGTAAAACAAGGGAGGAAGTTTAGTGAATATAAAAAATCCATTCAAAACTTATGGTCTTATATTCTTAGTCATAATAACTGCAATAGCAATTTTGGATAGTTTTAGAATATCAAATAACGCTGATGAACTAAAACAAGAGAACATAAAGTTAGTAGAAAAAGTCACTAATTTAGAAAGCGTTTTAAATAATAAATCCGATGCCTTAGTTAATATTGAAGAAGTGTTAGTTGAGGTTGAGGGAGAAAATAAGGAATTGATAGATCATGTTTTCCATTTAGAAAAAGAAATTGATTTATCGAAATCTTATTTTGACTATAGTGAATTTAATGATGCGATAAACACCATAGAATTATTCAAGAAAGTTGAAGAGTTCGCTGAAGTAAAAAACTTCTTTTTGACAGGAACGAGTACAGGGAATTTCGGTCTATCGTTTTCAGCTCTAGACCGCGAAGGTACCTGCCCTTGTAGGATTGGTTTTAGCAGTGGAAAAAGTATTGAATGGATACCGAATTCCATTCTAAACCTTATTCAATTTAGCGTTCAGAAAGATAAACTAATTCTCATTTATGAAACCTCTGAGGATATTGAAGAAAACTTTCAATTTGTCATGGCAAAGGGAACAGCATGGGATGACCTGACTGAAAAGTGGAGAATAGAAGAAATAAAAATGCTAAAAGCGAACTAGCATATAAAACGCTTGCAGTTCATTTTCAAGCGTTTGTAATTATTATGGTAAAACCAACAATTAATTGTAAAACATTAATATATCAACAAAAAAGTGAGAACCAATTATGTTGTTAATTGGTTCTCATTTAATGTTGTTAATTTAAATCATCTTTACTTCAAAACCGAACCCGTTAGGAGAATTACCCTAGTTTTTTTCTCTAAAATAGCATCATAACTGCACCAATGACTGTTAGAGCAATTAAATGATAACCAACAGCAATGAAATAAACGATACGAGAATTTTTACTATGTGTTGCTAGTCCAAAAATAAAATCTTTCGCATAGGCAAGTGCTACAATAATCCCGATACACGCACCAATTAAGGCACCATCTAGAAGTGTTTGTGCCTGCGATAGTTGAAGGACGACATACAACATGATGGAGGTTACAATTGTTACGAATGTTAAGAGTCCATAATTAGGATGTTCAGGCTTGATGTTTAATTCTTCCACCCAGCGATTGCCAAATAGTATCGGTGAATAATATAACATACCGATAGCCATGTACAAAATTACTCCGACGATGATTGCTAAAATCATAGATAATTCCTACTTTCGTTTTCTTTACATTATAACTATATAAGTAGACGTTTTAAAGTTAATGTAACAGAGAGCTCTTTTTAAACGTCAGTTTAATAAATAAATCCTAAGAAAGAATGTGAGTTTATGAAAAAATATATTTATTCTATATTAATTATGCTACTACTCACACAGCCAATGGCTGTTACCTTAGCAAACTCGGGTCCAGCATATTGGGAAGGGCACCCTTCCACTGAAATGATGACCATTGCTTCTGATACTCCAATCATTGTTGAAAACGAGGAACTTGTTTTTGATTTTACGAATAGTGATCCTTACCATTCAGTACACGGAAAAGTCACCGCTACTTATCAAATGTTTAATCCGACCGATGAGAGTCAGGTGGTAGAGATGGTGTTTCCGTTTGTGGGAACGGTCATAGGTTTTTCGGATGATGAAGTGGTTATAACATCGGACCATCAAATTCTTACTTATGATCTTTATGTAGGGGACTTGATTAGTGAAAGATTTGAAAATAAAAAACGAGATTTCGAGTTTTCAAAGATTCTTTCGACGATCTCAAAAGAGCCCTATTCCGCTAGAAATTTAACTGAAGAAGAGCAAGGTAAGCTATATATTATTGAAGTAACGCCAAAAAACGAAGAACGCATTCACCTTGGGATGAGTTTCTATTACAATGGTAAAAATACAAAATTGATCACTAAAGGGTTTAATGGGTACCGTTACGATAATGGTCAAACTCAATTATCCGCTTGGTGTTATCAGCCCGAGAGACTAGAGATTTTTGTTTTGGGAGATGACATTGACTTTGACATTCAAGCTTTTACAGATGGAGAGATGGAGGAAAAAACGGATTTATATTCTGTTGAAACGTCTGTTGTAGAGGTTTCGGTAAAAGACTATTTATTTGAACTGCTAAAAGAGGCAGACTATAGCGAGCAGTTAACGGATACACAACTCTATAATGTCTTTGCAGAGGTACTAGACCAATATTTTTCACGAGATATAGGATATACAACGAAGTATGATTTACTTGAACATGGCTACCATGAAAGAATTTTGTCTTTAGTTTATCAAGTTGAGTTTCCACCGAAGACTACTAAAACAGTAGCGGTTAGTTACATCGCTCGTGGAACGATGGATAAAACAAAAACAGCAAAACCTTTACACACATTTGATTACATACTAAATCCGGCAAAAAATTGGAGTGACTTTGGTTCATTAGCGATCCGAATTCTGACACCTGAACAAGCCCCATTCATTGTCGATAGTACCATTGACTTTGGAAAAGTAGAGAAAAATGTTTATGAAGCAAACCTGTTTGCCTTACCAGAAGAGGACTTAAGTTTTACACTCTATGAACATGAAGAAATTGGTTTTGGAGATAGGATTGGAGCAAAGATTGGTTTGATTTTATTAGTCTTATTGATTGTGACTATAGTAGTCGTAATTAGAGTTCGGAAGAGGTAGGAGGGTCTTGGAGTAGGGGAATTTCACGAAATTGTAATAAATATAATCGGAACATATGTTCGTATTCGTTCGGTTTTGTGCTATAATTAAGGTAGTTTCCGGTATATTGGGGGTGTAATGTTCAAACGTAGGTATATCCATTGTTTACAAAGTTGTCCTTCGTAACTTAAGTTCGTACTATAATTAAAGAATAAGTTGGGGTGAATAAGTTGGAACAATTATTAAAACAATTCATGGAAAAAATAGACCAACGCTTTGACAGATTAGAAGTTGACATAAATGAGTTAAAGGTAGCCCAAGGACAATAGCAAGTTGACGTTAAGAATTTGCAAGGTGATGTCATTGAGCTAAAAGAAGGGCAAGCACGTGTTGAGCAATATATGATTGATAATCTTCGAGCTTATACAGATAAAATTACTGAATATATTGATGCTAGAACAGATGCGTTAAATAAACGCGTGTATCGACTGGAAGTAGCATTCGAACGATTAAATAAACAATAGTTATTACATGACTGGTTTTATAGGAACATCCCAAAGGCATAGGTTAACATTATAGATAAGTGTTTTATTTTTCTAATAATAAGCGCGTTAATTCGGAATAAGAGTTAACGCTTTTTTTATGGAATTTCCTAATTAAAAGTACTATACTAAAACGAGAATAAATTGAGTGGTCATTCATTCAAAATTGAAACGTTGGTTGTGTTAGCTTAGGAGGATAGTTTGATGTTTAAGAAGAAATTTGAGCAAAAAGCAGTGAATGGGGTTCAGATGGGGAATGGGACGATTTCGTTTCGAGGCGTGACTTTAAATGTTCATAGCTTTTTTCTGGATGGTGTATTAATTGATACGGGAGCCAAATCATTGGATCGGTTTTTCAAGTCTTTTTTTAGCGAGTTAGATATAAAGAAAGTAGTAATTACTCACTTTCATGAAGATCATACAGGATGTGCGTCATACCTACAGGAAGACTTGCAAAAACCTGTATTTATGGATGACGCCAAGCTTCAATCTTGCACGAATAAGGCGGATTATCCGCTATACCGTCAATTGTTCTGGGGCAGACGTAAGCCGTTTTATGCAGAGGTAATTGGGGAAATATTTTATTCACAAAAGGCAAAATGGCAAGTGATTAAAACACCTGGGCATGCCATTGATCATCTAGCATTTTTAAATGATGAAACAGGGCAGCTTTTTACAGGGGACCTCTACTGTCAGAAAAAAACAAAGGTTGTTCTAAGGGATGAGAGTGTCCCGATGATTATTAATTCATTAAAAAGAATTTTAACCTATGATTTTGGTGATGTGTTTTGCAGTCATGCTGGATATTTAAGTGATGGGCGTACAGCTCTAGAGGAAAAGCTGGAATATCTATTGGAACTAGAAGGGAATATACTTAAGTTACATGATGAAGGTAAGGGCCTGCGGGAGATTAACAGGGAATTGTTTCCTAAGAAACATGCTGTATCTTATTTTTCTTCTGGAGAATGGGACTCTTTCCATATTGTAAAGTCTATCATAGCGCAAAACAAAACGCTTATATCGTAATGTGATGTAATTATAGTGGGAAATAATGTATATTTTCATCAAAAGTGTTACCTACGCAAACAAAGAAGGGTATGCGCCTATGAAATTGTATTTAATTTGATAGGCATTTTTAATTGTTTCAATTACAGACATCTTTCTACCTCATTAAATACAAAAAAATCTCATGGTGCGATTGGTATTTTATGTTAAAATGCTCTTAAGTCAACATCATTATTGTGATTAATGGAGGAGGAAGGTAAGTTGTGCAGAGCAAATAAAGTAACTATCTACATATTGTGCTTCGTTATCTCATTTTTTTCTTGTTATGCTCTGTATAAACTTATTGAAGCATCTCTTGTTATTTTGGAAAAAAGTTTGGGAATCGACAACGTTGCAGCTGGAGCTCTTTCTCTAATTTTTGCTCCTATATTGTTATTTATATTTAATCTTGTATTCTACTTAGTATTATATGAGAAAACCATTAAACCGTCCCCTAGGCAAATAGTTTCTTGGAGAATATTACTGCTAAGTAAGAAACATTGGAGATTAAATCTTAGTAGAGTCTTAATGTATTTATTATGCTTGTGGATAATAGCGGATCATATTGGAATGGTTTCAATATGGGTTGTTATTACCTTAGTATTGAATATCCTTGCTTACGGTTATTGGACGTTACAAATAGTTGGAGAAAGATACCTATTTAATTAAAGTAGCTGTCTCAATTACCGTGTGAATTTTTATGAATAAGGAGGAGATTTTGATGGCTATTGAACTAAAGATTTTATATTCTTCCTTAATAATGGTATTGATCCTTGGTATCTCTTTCTTTTATGCTGCATTTAGCATTCAAAAAAAGAAAGGTGTTATTGTTGAAAAGTTTAGGCCCATGTTATTAATTCTTCCTACGATCTCTATATATCAGTATTATTATCAAACGGTAAAACTTGAATTAGATTCAACATTTTTTACACAAGCTATAATCATTTTTTTTATCTTGTTGACTATTTTAAGTTATTTATTAAGAAATAAAAAAGTCATTGCAGTTCATGACATAAAACAAGAAGAAGTTATTGCTGTGTTAGAGTCTCAGTTAACAAGCATGTCTGTTCCTTATAAAATAAATAATGCCTCTGATAGTGAAAAAGTTATATTTTCTCTTAATGATGAGGGGAGTAAGATTATCATTGAAGGTGGAATTCTAGGTGAAGAAAGCAAAACTTTTAGCCTTATATTTAAAAAATGCCACCAATTACAGCAGATAGAGGAACTTCACTATAAGGTCGAATCAACTTTTCGAGAAAAACAAGGTGATAAAGTATTTTGGACACAAATCGTAATAAATTCTAGTTTAGGCTTAGCATGTACGGTCGCAGTAATCTACTTTTATTTCAGATTTTCTTTTGTTTTTTAAGTTGTGAGAGAATCGCAAAAAAACGAGCTGAAATTATTCAGCCCGCTACGTATTTTTTGTACAGACAAAGCAAATCGAGGTTTTTTATATACAAAACTATAAACACGGTGATAGGATACGCAACCCATTTTAACCATCACGAGTGTAGCTAATTTTTCATTCCTGTATATATTAAAATAGCATCTCTAAGTAATTCAGCTACACCATCTTGCTCCTTATCATAGTAGGCTTTAAAACGCTCATCGGCGACATACATCTCGGCCAGACCAGCGTGAGCCTCTTTGCTGTAGGTTGGCCAGTAGTATGTTAACCATTGCTTATGCAAATCAACTGCTTTTTGTGCCACTTCACTAGTGGGATCTCCTAATTTCATAGCTTCTGCTAATGTTGTATGAATTTGATCTGCCAGTAACGTCACTTTTTCAAGATCCTCTTCGGTCATGTTTTGAAGTTTAGCATTAGATTGATTAACAGTTTCATCTCCATATTTCTCACGAATTTCTTTTCCATACTTTTCTTCGTTCTCATCAATTAACTTCTGTTTAAATCCTTCAAACTTTTCCTTATCGGACATAATGATTCTCCCTTCATTTGCACCAATGGTTTTGCTTACATTGTTAATTAACAAATCAAGCTGTTCACGTTTTTCTAGAAGCTTAGCTTGGTGCATTTTTAGTGCAGCAATTGCGTCAAAGGTTGGGTCATTAAGAATATCCATAATCTTGTCGAGTTCCAAACCAAGCTCTTTATAAAAAAGAATTTGCTGCAGTTTATCCACTTCCTTTTGACCATAAATCCGATATCCCGATGAATTGGTCCTAGCCGGCGTTAAGAGACCAATCTCATCGTAATAACGAAGTGTACGGGTGCTGATTCCTGCTAACATACTTAGCTTTTTGACGGTATATTCCATGATTTCACCTCCTGACAATTTCACTTTACACCTTGACGTAGCGTGAAGGTAAATAGGTTTTTAAAAAAAATTATAAAAGAGACCAAAACATGGTCTCTCTTAAGTCAACTGTTGCTCCGCAAATTCTCTATAAAGTGGATGAGTATTCACCAGTTCTTGGTGTGTTCCTGTACCGGTAATTTCGCCTTTTTCAATAAAGATAATTCTGTCGGCGTGAACGATTGTAGACAAACGATGGGCAATAACGAAGGTTGTTCTGCCTTCCATGAGTCTAGTTAACGCTTGTTGAACGATACCTTCTGACTGACTATCTAAGCTTGCAGTTGCTTCATCCATCATCAGAATTTTCGGATCGCGAAGAAACGCACGAGCGATCGCAATTCGTTGCCTTTGACCGCCAGAAAGTTTAATTCCGCGCTCACCAACTTCTGTATCGAGTTTTAATGGGAACTCCTCGATGAATTGGTCAGCATAAGCCATTTTAGCAACTTCCCATAAACGTTTATCATCAACGGTTTCTTCCAACCCGTAGGCAAGATTTTCACGTAGAGTTCCCGCAATCATGGGACTGTCTTGCGAAACATAGCCGATTTGACTACGCCAAGAAGCTAATGTTAAGTCTTTAATGGGGGTATGACCGATTAAAATCTGTCCAGAAGTAGGCTCGTAAAATCTTTCGAGCAAGCCAAACATCGTCGATTTTCCACCACCACTTGGTCCGGCGAATGCGATCATCTGACCAGGTTGCACTTTAAATGTTATATTCCTAATCACAGGTTCTTCTTCACTATAAGAAAAAGAGACATTTTGGACGTGTATCGGCTGGTTTGTAATGTCCATTTCCAGACCTTTTTGTCCTTCTTCAGCCTCTAAATCGAGGATTTCAATGATCCGTTCAGTGGCACCTTTTGCTCTTTGCAGCTGTGTAAAAAACATGGTAAAGGCTGTGATTGGAAAAATAATCTGGAATAAATACAAGAGAAATGCTACGAGAGAGCCTGTTGACATCGAACCCTCTGCGACACGAATTCCCCCATAACCGATAATGATCACGATCACGACCATGATAACCAGCTGCATTAAAGGTCCAATTAAAGCAAAAATACGTGACTCTTTCAGTCCGTAAGCAAATAGATTACCAATTCCATGGCTTCCTTTTTGCTCTTCTGCTAGTTCAGCGTTAGATGCTTTCATTAAGCGGATTTCACTCAACGTTTGCTGGATTTTTCCAGAGAAAGTTGCTGTTTCGTCTTGAAGTCCACGTGAAATTTTCGCCATTTTCCTACCTAGAGGAAACATAATCAAGATTGTGATTGGAACTGAAATTAACATTAACATTGTCATTTTCCAATCCATGATTAGCAAAATGATAATGGCTCCAATGATTGAAATAATACCTGTGATAAATTGTGGAAAGTGCTGAGAAATTAGGTCTTTGACAATACTAGTATCGTTAATGACACGGCTAACAGACTCGCCACTAGTTCGTTTATCAAAATAACTGACTGGTAGGCGAATTAATTTAAAAAACATCATTTGTCGTAGTCTTGCAACAATTTTTTGACCAACATACGCTAGTGAAAAGGTTGAAAGTCCATCAATAATTGCTTTTAAAATAAAGACAACACCAATCGCAACGATTAGCGAAATGCTTAAAGAGTCTACTGAGAACCCGTCCACCATTTCTCTCGTTAATAAAGGAATCGTTAGTCCAAAAAAAGTTGTGATTAGACTACCAATTAACCCTAGTGTTAGTGCTAATTTAGGAATTTTCGTAGACAAGATTAAAGATATAAACGGTTTAAGGCTATCTTTTTCTGGTTTTTCCATGAATTTAACTCCTTACGTAAGATTGCTTTATTATATCTTAGTAAGTTAGAGGAATTCTAATTTTTTCACTAAAAATATACATTCTATAAATTCAAAATGGTATAATTTGTCTGCTAATAAACGAAAGGGGTAATCTTGGTGGAATTTGAGGTTGTAATAGGAATTCAAAGAATTGAAAATCAGGATGAGACAGTGACATATAGAGAAGCTGTTCGAGCTGTAATTATGGAAGGTGATAAGATTCTTCTGGTCCACTCTAATCTCGGAGATTATAAGTTCCCTGGCGGGGGAGTATCACAAAATGAGAGTCATACGGAGGCATTGATAAGGGAGATTGCTGAGGAGACAGGCTACCTAAATGCAATTGTCGGAGAGAGAATTGGCACTGTCATACAAAGACATGTTGATGAGTATGATTCGGACGTTATTTTTCAGATGAATTCTCATTACTATCTTTGTCACTTACCAGGGCAAAAAGGGACACAAAACCTCGATGATTATGAGTTAGAGCAAGAGTACACCCCTAAATGGGTGGATATTGAGGATGCCATTGATCAAAATGAAAAGATGATGAAAGAATTTCCGCAAAACAATTGGATTCCTCGTGAGAACTTTGTTCTAATGGAGCTTAAAACCATTTTAAAGGATGAAAAGAATGTCTAGTTATCTAAATCGAATTGCAAAGACCTGACGCAAGAACAACTAGGGAATTATTGGCCAGGTTTTGAATATGCGTTATATGACGAGCGAAAGTCCACTTTCTTCTCGTTCAGTGTTACAAAAATTCGGACAAAGGCTACTCGACTACTATGAGTCTACATCTACAATTCGAAAAATAAGAGGTAGGTATTTAAAGCACGAAAATGACGTTCATTTATACGTAAATGACTAGAATGCTCAAGATTTCATTGCTTATTAGGTAATTTTTGTATAAATTGAAATCAGTAGTATAGTTATTTTGGGAGTGAGATTGATTGTTTACTATTTTCCTAATTATACATATAGTTACTGGTTTTGTTTGCTTGGTTAGCGGTGTAATTGCTATGTCTTCAAGAAAAAAGACAGGTAAGCATTCGTTATCAGGTGAAGTCTATCACTGGTCTTATGTTTTCGTATTTCTTACTGCAGTGTTTATGTCGATGATTCATTGGGAAGAAAGTGCCTATTTGTTTTATATCGGAGTTTTCTCATATGCACTTGCCTTCTTAGGCTATGTTGCATCGAAGAAAAGGTGGAAGAATTGGATCGTTTCACACATCGGAGGGATGCTCGGTTCATACATAGGAATAGTTACTGCAACGATTGTTGTAAATATACCTAAAATTCCTGTTTTAAACGAAGTGCCAGCACTTTTGTTTTGGTTGTTACCAACAATCGTAGGGACTCCGTTTATTTTTAGAGTAGCAAATAAGTATAAGCCGAAAAGAAGTATTGCTAAACATCTTTAATTTCTGAATAGCACCAAACAAAAGTCGCTTACAAGTCTCTTGATAGCGACTTTTTTTGTACTAGATATTAGTAACATTTATTTTCGACAGGTTAATATTATGAATGTATGTTTATTTACCTCAAAATATTTTTTACAACAACAGAAAGGAAAATAATGTTAATATTATATTTATAAACATAGAAAGGGGACTCAAAGTGGACCCATTATTAAAAGGACCTGCCTTAGACCTTAGTGGACGAATAAATGAATTAGATATTATTAGGGGTTTTGCATTGTTAGGTATTCTCGTTGTTAATATGCCCTTATTTCAATCACCACAATTGATTGCTGACTTGTACATGTTGCCACAGCCGCTTTCTGCAACCGATACATGGATTCGTATTATCCTTGATGTCTTCGTTGAAACAAAATTTTTCTCAATATTCTCATTTTTGTTCGGCTTAGGATTTTTTATATTCATGGAGCGAGCAGCAGAAAAAGGGCGTAACGTGTACACTCTATATGTCCGTAGACTAACAATGTTAGCAGTATTTGGTGCATTACATCTTCTGTTTTTATGGTATGGTGATATTTTACTTACATACGCATTTGCAGGTTTTCTTTTACTGCTCTTTTATAAACTAAAACCAAAAACACTTCTAATGATCATAACTATTTTTACGGTGGCATTAATACTTCTGTTATCAGCAAATTTTCTTCTTTCACCCGAAGAATTGCAAAAGGAAATACAAGTACTACAAGCGGATGGCGCAGGGAAGATGGAAGAGGCTATATTGATCTACAATACTAGTAGTTATCTAGATTGGTTAAGTTACCGATTTAGCAATGAAGTGATTCCGTTAATTAAGCACCTACCTTTTTCAATGTTAACTGCTTTATATATGTTTTTATTGGGGCTCTATGTGGGGAAACTAAACATAATTAGCGAGTTTCCAAAACATAAACGGCTTGCAAGAAACGTTTGGTGGATCAGCTTGATCATAAGCATCCCGCTTTCTTTCCTGATTGTCGCGCTTCACTTAGACATGCTAACTCTGAGAATACCAAACTCTCTTTCGGTACAGGTGATTGTTACGCTAAGTGGTTTAAGTCTATCGATATTTTATATTTCCACTGTATTATTCCTACTTCAAAAAGAGAAGTGGAAGAAGCTTTTTTATCCGCTTAGTTATCTAGGAAGAATGGCATTGACAAACTATATTGCTCAGACCGTAATATGTGTTGGGATATTTACTGGATTTGGGTTGTTTGGAGAGATTAATCTAGCTCTAGGGCTAATCATGAGTTTCATTATCTTGCCTTTACAGATTCTCTTTAGTTACTTCTGGTTAAAGTATTATCTGTACGGACCATTGGAATGGGTATGGCGTTCAGTAACCTACGGTAGGGTTCAACCGTTTAGGAGATAGCCGAGGTATAAATCTAGAGAAAAAAGTGTCACAATTACAACACTCATATTACTCTTGAATTTATACTAATTTAGCAGGAGTTGCATAACTTGCAGCTCCTGCTATTATTTTAGATAATTTTACAATCCAACAATTCAACAGCTATTTTCGTATAAATGGCATTCGTCCAACCAAAGCCTTCTTGTAAGGGATATCTACCTGTAGTATTGATGTTGTAATCTACAACATTATATTTTTCGTATAGCTTTCCAGTTTTGAAAAATTGGTCTGTACACAAACTAATCCATCTTCTGGCAATATCAAGACTTACTTCTGTGTAGCCATATTTTCTAAGCCCTTCAATAACAATCCATTGAAGCGGTGCCCAGCCGTTGGGATAATCCCATTGGAAATTCGTGTGGAAAACGGAGGTTACCATGCCTCCACGGTGTAGGAACAAATCTACTTTGTTACGGATGCTTTCTGCTTGTTCTGAATCAGCTAGCCCTGCCCATAATGGGAAAAATGTTGCTAAAGAAGGGTAAGCATACTGTTGTTTCGTCATAAAGTTATAGTCGTAATAGATACCCTCTGATTGATTCCAGAGATACTTATCCATCAGTTGTTTTCTCTTTTTCGCTCGCTCGTTCCAATTACGCATTTCGTCATGTAGACCTAGAATTTTAGCGAAATCGGCAAAATCGACTTCATACTTATATAACAATGAATTTAATTCTACAGGAATAAAATGGCCGCATTGTCTGTTGAAACGGCCGGTATAATCCCACCCTGATTCTGCTTCTGTTCGCTCATGCCAAAACTGAGCAGGGATCGATAATTCCTCAAAATGTAAGTATGCTTCATCGTGAATTCTAAGCATTTTATCAAGATCGTCAAAATAGCGATTGAGACCAATTTCTTCGTGATAATGAGTGTTTGGATTCATCCATACTTGAAAATACTCGAGTTTTGCTATGTCATACGCATGTTTCAACCATTCAATATCTCTGCCCCAAACTTCTTTCATCATTGACGTTAAAAAAGGTGGTTGGGAACGACTTAAATGTGCCACCTCCGAGCTATTTGGAATAATCCCAAACGTACGCATTTCATATAGGAAATTATCAACAATCCCTTTTGATAAGCGGTCCATTTTAGCGGCTTTTAAACCTAAGATCGTAAAATAACTATCCCAATAGAATAGCTGTTGGAAAACCCCTCCAGGAACCACATAAGGATGAGGTAGATAAAAGAGCTGCCCTTTTGTGTATGGAGGGCTAACGACGATAAGTTCCTTCCAATAGTTATGAATGTATTCTAATACATGTACTTTTTGATTGTCTAGACAAGTAAAGCGTAGTTTGGGTATTTCATAGTTCAAGATATCCTCACCTCCGATAAGACTTTTAATGATTAATATGAACGAAAAAGAAAATTTAGTAGTTTGGGATTCAATGTTGACGATTATCTTCATATTTTTGACATAATATTAAGTTTTTTTGTTATTTTTTTGAAGGGATTTCTTTACTTTTGTCGAATAGAATTAGCATTAATTAATAATATCGACCTTTATTTGAGGGAAATAGAAAGAGTTATCTGAACATAGGGGGACATCAATGAGAATTCAAAAACTAGACACTCTAGAAATTTTAGATAGAATAACAGATTGTTTTTATATGCTAGATCTAAACTGGAATTTTTCCTACGTAAATATAAATGCTGCTAATCTATTTCATAGGTCTAAAGAAGAACTGCTAGGAAAGTGTTTGTGGGAAATGTTTCCTGAAGTTGTCCACTTACCAATTTATCATGACTTCCATTTTGCAATGGTAAAGCAGAAACCGATACATATTGATTTTTACTACCCTCCTGAGAAGTTATGGTTTGATGTTCGTGCTTACCCCTCAGATGAAGGGTTGTCTGTATATTTTTTAGATATTACTGCATGTAGAAGAAGTAGTATTCAAACCAGCCAATATTACGAATCTTTGTTTATAAATAACCCTGAGGCAGTTTGCTGTTTTAATCTTGAAGGAAGATTCGTGGATGTAAATAAAGGATTAGAAGAACTCACTGGATATACGGAGCAAGAACTATTTAATTTGGATTTTCAATCATTAGTAGTAGATGAGGATCTTGAACGAACAAATATGATGTTTAAGAGGGCTATCAAAGGTGAAGCTCAGAATTATGAAATTAGAATCAGGCGAAAGAGTGGAAGGATTATACATATAAAGGCAACTGATATACCTATTACCTTGGATGATGAAGTTGTTGGTGTATTTGGAATTGCTAAAGATATTACTCTACAAAAGCTAGCTGAAGAAAACATTGAAAACTCAGAAAAGCTTTCGTTAGTTGGTCAGTTATCTGCTTCAATTGCTCATGAAATTCGTAATCCACTGACAACACTAAAGGGGTTTCTTCAACTAATTCAAGAAAATAATGAAATAGCACCTAATTACATTAGTATTATGTTGTCTGAAATGGATCGAATTGAATTAATTACAAGTGAATTACTTCTTTTAGCAAAGCCTCAAGCGGCTGAGTTTCAAGAAGAAAGCATTGGTGATATTATTCATAATATTGTTACACTCCTTCAGTCGCAAGCACTAATGAAAAATATAGAGATCACTTTTTCATTTGAAGAAGTTGGAAAAATCTATTGTGTTAGTAATCAGATAAAGCAGGTGTTTATTAATATTTTAAAAAATGCCGTTGAAGCAATGGATCAGGGCGGTATCATTCACGTAAAGCTAAGTAACATTGATAAGTATACGATCTTAATTGAAGTGATTGATCAGGGTTGTGGAATTCCAGACGATGTTGCACCTTACATCGGTCTTCCATTTTATTCAACAAAGGAGAAAGGGACAGGACTTGGTATGCTTACAACCTATAAGTTAGTAAACGACCATGGTGGAAAAATCTCTTTTGTTAGTAAAGAAGGGGAAGGGACAACCTTTAAAATTCAGTTGCCAAGGAAAACAATAAAGGTCGATGAGAAATTCATGAGGGATAATGCCTAGCACTTAACCCAAAGTGCCAGGGCATTTGGTTCTAGAGAATTTTCACATAAAAAGTTCGTGTTCGTGGACCATCAAATTCGCAGAAGTAAATCCCTTGCCATGTGCCAAGCAGCAGTTTTCCGTTTGTTATCACTACGTGTTGTGAAGATCCCACTGTACTAGCCTTCATGTGAGCAGCAGTGTTACCTTCAAAGTGTCGGTCTAGAGGGTGTTCCCATGGGTAAACTTCGTTAAATCGACGGAGCATATCCCGTTGTACGTCTGGATCTGCATTCTCATTAATGGTAATACCTGCTGTTGTGTGCGGACAATAGACGACCACTGCTCCTTCCTTTATGTTTTCAGTGCTTACAAAATCATGAACCTGTCTTGTTACATCAATCATTTGGCTACGGCTATCAGTTTTTATAGAAAATTTTTTCAGCAAACATATCACCCTTACACAAATTAGTTAATAAATTTTACCATTTCGAAAGAAAGTAGACAAATAGAGACAGGAGAAAGCTCTCCTGTCTAATTTGTTCTTTGATATACAGCAATCTGAAATGTTGATTTCATACCAACGCTTTCATATAACTTATTGGCCCCCGACTTACTGTTTGAGTCTACATTTAATAAGACAGTTTGTATGTTTCGGCGATAGCTCTCTTTGAAGACCATTTTTAGTAGAGCAGCACCAATTCCTTTTTTTCGATATAAGGATCTAACACCTAAAAACTCGATGAAGGTACCTTCAGGATAGTTTTTGCAGATGATAAAACCTGTTAGTGTTTGATCTAGGTATGCAACATAAGAGAGTGATTGGTCAAAAGGTTCTGAGGTGACTTTATGTAGCCATTTCTCAATAGGTTCTTCGTAATATCCGCGTGTGTCTTTAAATGACTCGTTGTACGCTTCATATAATAGTTCGGCATCTCTTTCTAATTCGAACGGGATAATAATGACATTGTCAGAGATTGTTGGTACCTCTGGCTCGGTTTCTAGTTCAATCTTCATTCTGCTGAAAACTCTAGCAAACTTATAACCTTTATTTTCAACTAAGGTAACTGCAGAAGGATTATTTGCTGGTATCACATGATTGAATTCGTATGGAACGTCTTCCTTGTCATATTCCGTAAGATAGTCTTCTGCTCTAATTTCCATTTGTTGAATAAGGTGGCTTCCAATTCCTTGCTTTTGCCAGGTTGGATGTACATAACCGTAACAATCCAATCGACCCTTACTGATTTCCTCTAAGTAACCGTAGCCGACTATTTGGTCTGCTTTTTCGATGATCCAAGTATTCTTTTTTAAAGGAATTTCACTCCAAATTTCAAGGACATCTTCAATTGTAATATCAGGCACACCGTATTCGGCTATATCAACCGCAGTAATAAGGTTAGTCACGACCTGGTCGTCGTCCATTGTAGCGGGTCTGATGGTAAATTGTTTATTCATCTAAATTTCCTCCAGATTAACATTTGTTTGTAGTTGTAATTTTCTGACACTTGTTCAATACGTATTTTAGCAGAAATAGGTAATCTTAGCTATGGATAATTTAAAGATATAATGAGGAAATAACTGAACTTTACTACCTAAAACGGGAAGCATAGAAATTTACCGAATTAATCCTGAAAAAGGGTAAGTTAATTTATCTTTAAAATAGAGGGATTAAGTTACTATAAGGCGAATAGAACTAATTCTGGAAAACCAAAAAAGACTTCAACTCATGATGGAGGGATTTTATGCAAATTTTACTAATACGTCACGGAGAGTCGGAAGCGGATCTATTAAACGTACACGAAGGGAGTGCGGACTTTCCTTTAACAGAAGAGGGAATAGTTCAAGCTAAGAAAATGGCTGCTAGAGTTAAGGGCGAGTTCCCTCCTCAATTCATTTGGGCAAGTACGTTTAAAAGAGCAAGCAAAACCGCTGCTATATTAGCAGAAGAGATTGGTTGTCCGATTGAATACGTAGCTGAGCTGCGTGAACATGAGAACGGTGATCTAGCGGGGAAACCTCTTGAGGAAATACCCTATCCATGGGGACTACTTCCTCACGAAAAGTTTGGTGGATATGGTGAATCGGCAATGGAATTTCGTGCTAGGGGAGAGCAAATCTTTTCTGTTATCAAAGAAGCCAGCAAGAACTATGAGAGGATTGCGATTGTCTCTCATGGCGGTATGATTTCAAGAATCATCGAAAGCTTCTTAGAATTGCCATTTGTACATAATGTCTTTTTTAAAACGGGTGATACGGGCATTCATTTGCTGGAATACACCGACAAAAGCCGATTAGTCGTATTTTCAAATAGTACGACACATTTGGAATATAGTTATTAAAGAGAAACATTGGCTTACGAAACTTTAAACAAATTAGTAAGTTCCGTAACCCTAGGAATAATGGGAGGTACTATGAATATTAGGGAAGTTACACCTAGCGATGCAGAAAACCTTATAAATCTAATCAAGGAAGTAGAGTCGCAGTCTACATACATGCTCATGGGCGCTGGTGAAAGAAAAACGACTCCTGAGCAGCAACAAAGGCAGTTAGAACAAATTGAAAAACAAAGCAATGCGACTGTGTTTGTAGCCGAGGAAGAAGGGAACTTGGTCGGTTACATGTTTGCCATTGGTGGTACTGCTAATCGTACCAAGCATTCTGCGTATTTAGTTATTGGAATTCTAGAACAGTATCGAGGTCGTGGAATTGGAACGAGTCTGTTTAAACGCTTAGATGAGTGGGCATTGAAAAACAATCTTTTAAGGCTCGAACTTAGCGTCGTGACAGAAAATGAAGCTGGTTTGGCCCTGTATAAGAAAAGTGGTTTTGAGATAGAAGGTATGAAACGCCAATCGTTGAAAATAGGTCAAGACTTTTATGATGAGTATTTAATGTCCAAACTGTTATAAACATAAATGGAGGAAATCTAATGAAAAAAGTCTTTCGTGTACTTAACCTTTTGACACCGGGAATTGCTATAATCGTCATTGGTTATTATTCAATTTCTCCAAATTTTTTACATATTGATCACTCGTTGTTTATTTTAGCTTTGCTATTTTTATTTCCGCTACTATTTCTTTTACAAGGGGTTGTGACGGTACTTATAGACGGTTCAATCTTTGTAGCCTTGGGTGTTTCTGTACTAGCTTTCTTGGTGATTTTACTCGCATGGATGAATAGTAGTGCATTTGTCTATATACCTGTTTATTTTGTTTTAGGCTATGTAGGTTATTGGATTTCACGTAAGATCTTAAAAAAGAAGTAATAAGTTGTTGTTATGAAAAGGTTACACCGTTCTTAATGTTTGAATGTAATCAAGTCGACCTACCGTTTTATTTCTCGAAGGCATAAGACAAACGGTTCATCACATACCTTGTAATCAGATAAGGTGGGATGAATTGTGGTGAACCGGGGAAATAAATTTGTCTTTTGTGTGATCGGGAGAAATTCCGTACGCAAATTTCTTATTGTTGATATGCTGATTGGTTCAGCTTTATATTATGGAACATTTATTATCTATCATCATATCGGTCTTTCTTTTTTGAGTAGTACGCTGGGAACAGCTGTAATTAGGAAATTCATTTGGAAAAAATAATGCGTCATTACGCTTTCCTTTTTCCTACTGTTAAAAACAAAATTGATCCTACTAATATAAGTGCACCGATTGTATTTCGGGTCGTTATTTCAATTGGAAAAAAAGGAAACGATAAAACTGCTACAAGGATCGGACTAAACGCTCTGGTAACATTTGCAATCGAAAAGCGCAGATGTTTTAGGGCCTCATACAAGAGGATTGTTCCGAGAAACCCTGCAAAAAGTGAGGACAAAATAATATATGCCACACCCTCTAGCGAGTAATTTAGATTGAATAGATCCTCAGTAATCATCGCATAGAAACTTACGAAAACTAGTGTTACGCAATTATTTGTAAAAAGAATAGAATTCGAGCTTTTCTGTTTTGACATTGTTTTTTTGATGAAAATGTTTGTAAGGGCAAAGAAGAACGTATACAGTAGCGCAAAGAAACTTCCACTTAAATTTGTTGAAAAACCTTCCCCTTTTTCCATAAACAAAAACGCCCCTAGTATGGCTATCCCTATAAACATTCCTTCCTTTTTTGTGAGCTTCTCTTTTAAAAGAAAAACAGACAACAATACCGCAAATACAGTATAAAATCTGCTGATAAAACCGATCTCAACAGGTGAAAGTAAATTCATACTAAGAAACATAAATATGACACCAATGGAATTACATATGGCGAGTATGATCATCTCTTTTTCGAAGTAAAAGGTTACGTTGTTTTTAAAGAGAAGACCAGTGAGATAGCTAACTATAATAATGGTCACCACGTTGATCAGTGCAGCCTTAGCAGGTGATATGTGTAGTAAGCCAAATTTGGAGAAGAGTGGGCCGATTGCTACCATGAAAACAGATAACATGTTATAAAAGTGTCCTTTTTGTACAGTGTTCATGTAAACTCCCCTTTCTACTATCTATTCTAGTTGGTAAAAGGAGAATAAAAAGTGTAAATTAAAATTAATGATTTCACCTTTTAATAGTAGGATGGTAAGATTATGAAACTAATAGAGTACTATATTGAACTATTTGCTGAGTTTGCCAGTACAAAAGCACTTGAACCTGTTAAGGTAACAAGAACTGCAATTAGCGAGGTTTTACGATGTTCGGAACGGAATGTAATTCATATCGTCAAAAAGATGGAAGAGAAACAATGGATATCAAGAGAGCAAGGAAAAGGTAGGGGGAATGTAACAACTATCATTTTTTTGAAGACAATTGAGAACATGCTCCAAGATTTTGAAGACTCGTCGCCTAGACACCAAGACATTGAACGTTTTATTTCGCTTTTGGACCATAAGCATTTGCTTAAGGGACAATTACTTGATCGTTTCATCCTTCGTCTTTTTGGTGTTGGAGAAAAGAAATCAGAAAGGGAAGAGTACGAGATACTGAAAATTCCTTACTTTCGTTATCTTCATTCGTTAGACCCTTCGCAAATTGAACGGCAAACGGAACGACACCTTGTTGAACAGATCTTTAATACGCTAGTTACGTTTCATACTGAAAAAAAGATAGTTGAACCTTGTCTTTCTTACTATTGGGAACGAGATGTGGAAGGAAAGCGCTGGACATTTTATTTAAGAAAAAGTGTTCAATTCCATCACGGCAAAATATTAGAGGCAGAGGATGTAGAATTTTCTTTTCTTCGATTAAAGGAGACTCCGAGCAAATGGGTCGTCAAGGATTTAAAGAAAATTCATCTTATTGGTAAGCATGTAATCCAATTTGAGTTTTCAACTCCTGTCTATTGTTGGGATCTCATGTTATCCTCGACCAAATGTTCCATTGTGCCTCTGAACTACGGGCAACGGTCACTAGAGGAATTTTCAAAGCATCCAATCGGTACAGGACCTTATCAAGTGCAAATTCATGAAAAACATTATCTTCTACTAACTGTCCACGAAGAGTATTTTCAAGAGAGAGCTCATATTGGCGAAGTAGCTTTTTATATTTTACCTAGCATCGAAAAGTATCTAACTGAAACAAGTATTGGGGCAATTTCTTATATTCCTTTTGCGATTGAAAACAGAGATGAAACGAATTTTCAAAGCATACAAAGAAAACATCTAGCGGTAAAGTATCTTATGTGGAACATGAAAAAGGATACTATTGCTCAAAATGTTGCTTTGCGTAGGAAGGTAGCTAGCATCCTAGACCGTGGTAAATTGGTCAGGGAGTTGGGCTATCCGAGATATGAACCGAGTACGTCTTGTGTCCAATCACAAGTTTATGATGTAGTTGAGGCAAGTTATGAAAAAAACCTGTCGCTTTTAACCTATGAATTAAATCCAAATAAAGAGGATATGGAATGGGTGAAACAAGAATGCTCAAAACATGGAATAACCATTGAGAGTAAAAGTGTGCCATATGAACAATTTATTGCCGAAAGCCATGATGCTGATTTAATTCTTGCAGAGTTTGTAAACGAGGAAGTAGAAGAGTTAGGCTTATATAACTTGTTTCTCTCAGAAACTAGTGTCGTCACAAACCTGTTGGTAGGTACCAATCTCATTCAAAAAGTTGAGCAAGTTCCTTCAGAAAGAGATCCGATGGTACGAAAAGCATTGTTAGAGGAGGTAAAGCAGTATTTAGTAAATGAACATATATTGTTTCCTCTCTACTCAACCTATCAAAAGGCGATGTATCATAAGGATTTACTTGGTGTAACCATAAATTCAATTGGGTTAGTCTCGTTTAAAGAACTATTTTTTAGAAAATAAGTGGAGGGAAAATAGTTGCCATATTTTGAGAGAGTTAAGAAGTTGTCAAATATGTTATTCGCTTTTGCTGTACTAGGTTTTCTGATTACAATCATAAATTTTTTTCGTTATGATTTATTGGAGGGTCTCGTATACAACTATGTAGGTGATATCAGGGCTTTTGTGTTCACTGTGGTGCTCTTCCTTTTAACCGTTTTTGGCTTTGTGCTAGCGATTTCTTTGAGATACATTGCCGAGGACGCGAAAGAATATGTAGAAAGAGTGCTAAACTTTAATAAGTGATGTCTAAAGTACAATTCCATTGACGAAACTAATTCTACCATATACTGAATAGAGGACGTTTCAATGGAACCTATAGCAAATGAAAACAAAGTTCGGGAAGTTAAACAATTTTACGATCGCGTGGCTGAGGTCAATGCAGACTATCAAGAGTATTGGATGGAACATTCTTTTGGTCATTGGGATTTTTGGTTAACTTTATTCCTGGCAGTTATCCCGTGGCTGATTTGGTTTATTGTTAGAAAGAAGGAAAATCAAGGTCGATTATTACTTGCAGGGTTTTTAATGTTGATATTTTCGTCGTGGTTTGATTTTCTAGGTGTCGTATTTGGACTTTGGTATTATACGATTGGTGTTCTACCAACGATACCTTCTTATGTTACGTGGGATTTTAGTATTTTCCCTGTATTAACGATGTTACTTATTCAGTTCAAACCAAAGATAAATCCTTGGTTAAAAGCGATAGGCTTCTCTTTAATAAATGCATTTTTGGGTGAACCGTTAATGACTTGGTTAGGAATTTATGTGAAGGAAAATTGGAGTGTATTTTACTCTACTCTGTACCGATCTATATATTGTTGTATATGATCTGCAACTCTATCGCGCAAATGGATGCGTTTTCTCCAATCAAAAGTGAAAAGTGAAAATTCCCCTGCTTATTGTAGGGGAATTTTCTTATTTGTAGTCTCTGAAAATTAGATCAGAAGATACTGGTTTCTTCCCAAGTTCTCTTGACCAGATAGAAAGTTGGCCAATGTGGTGAATTTCGTGTGTAATGATATGACGGACTACTTTTCCGTATGGGAAAGTATATGTTTGGCCATTTTTGCTAGTAATAACAAGGTTTTTAACTTCTTCATCTTCGCTCCAGGATTGAAGAAACTCCAGTGTATTTAGTTTTGTTTCCTCTGAAAAGCGAATGACTTCCTCGAGAGTTACGATTGTATTCATATCTCTAGTAAGAACAGGTTTTCCTAACATTTGATTAATCCACAATTGTTCGCAGTTCACTACATGGTATAGAGTATGTAAAATACTACCGATGCCGCCAACACGCTTCTTCGTTAGTTCTTCAACTGACAAGGTTCCACACCAAGTAAACCAGTCGTTCCTTACTTGCCAATTATAGTTAAAAAGTTCGATCAACAAGCTCACCCCTAACTAAGTATTATCTTGAATATCGTATCATAATTTTCTAGTTTTCGAACAGAATTTGTTTGTCACTTTGAATATTACATGAATTTGGCAAGCTTTTATCGTAAAATTATATGCTATGATTCTAATAACATAGACTAATAGGAAGTAGGAGAATTTCTTGCGGAAATGTTATAGGATCTTGTTTATAGTTGTTCTGTTCTTGTCATTACTACCTCTACATGCATATTCAGTTGAAGCGTCAAGTTTTCGACCGGTTCCACAGGAAGATCGTTTAAACGGAAGGAATAGTCATGCATATTTACCAAGTATTAATCGACCAACACTTAAGGAACAAGAAGTATTCATACAAGATATCTCTAAACATGCGGTAAATGCGAGTGAGAAATGGGGTGTCCCAGCTAGTGCGATCATTGGAATGGCGATCCTTGAGAGTGGATATGGTACGACGAGAATTGCATATCACGCGAACAATTTGTTTGGAGTAAAGGTTTGGGGATACAATCCACAAAATGCTTGGCAACTTGTAGGGCAACCTGACGAAGATTTTGAAAGAGTCATACCTGTTCTTTCAAATTTAGGGAATGACCGAATTATTTTTGATGAAACGAAAAGACGTGATAATTGGTATCGGAAGTTTGCTAGTTATGAAGAGGCTGTAATTTTTGTAGTGGGAACTTTACTTCTAAATAGTAGGTACGGATTTGCTAGAGAGCGATATCATACGAGGTTAAGTTCAGGGTGGACTATTCAAAATGCCTCAAAACAGTACTTATTTGACATTGGAGACGCTGGTTATAACCATTTAGGTGGAGATTATTATCGTCGAACGATAGGTACAATTATGGACCAATGGAACTTATATCAATACGATGGTGGTTTTCATTTAAGAGATGCTAGAGGGCATTGGGCAGAGTCGTCAATTCTTTTTGTAGCAGAGCAAAAATGGATGAATGGTTTCAACGATGGAACGTTTAGACCTAACGAAACTCTTACACGAGCACAAGCAGCGACTGTGATGGTTAATTACTTAGCGCCAAAAGCGACAGGAACAACAGTTACGTTTCATGATGTTACACAAACACATTGGGCAAGACATTCAATTATTCTTGTAGCGCAGCACAAAATTATGAATGGGACTGCTCCAAATCAGTTTTCTCCGAATATGATCATGACTAGATCCCAAATGGTACAAATTTTATTTAATGCGGGATTATATAGTGAACCTGTTAAAACTACGACTAGTAGTTTTAAGGATGTATCGGATAATCATTGGGCGTTAGTGGCTATCGAAACGATGCGTAGTGAAGGAATTGTAAATGGCTTCAATGATGGAACGTTCCGTCCAAACGAACCAATTACAAGAGCTCAAATGGCTGTAGTGTTGCAAAACGTGTATCAAAAACAGAATAAGTAGAGAAGAGGAGTTGAAGTGTATGAGATTTCAACTCCTTTTTATTACATCGTTAGTTTTTGATCTAAATCTAACTCGGTAATTACTTTGTATGTTTGTTTCGAAACTTCATCATTAATTTCCCTGTGTTTTTTACTAGCTATGTATTGGGTTTGGCAGTTTGTACAAGTAAGTAAATAGACGGAACGAGCAGAATTTGTTTTTCTAGTGGAATACCCCGTCGTAATTCTTCGTTCTTTTATATAACTCTTGAGCTCTGCTTCCTTTTTGTTAGCCGCTAGCCGAATTAAGTTTTTGGTTTCTTCTCCGTATCCATCCTTCACCTTATAAAGCAGATCCTCAATAAAAAAGCCTTTATTACAACGCTTACATTTCGTTTGGCCGACTCTGACAAACAATGGGATCATAATACTTCCTAAAAGAAAAAGTAATAGCTCCATCCTAAAAATACGTAAATATTGGTTAGTGAGAATTGAATTTCCAAACATATTCTTTAATACTATGTATTGGGTTGTCATAATAATAATTAATGAAAGAGCACCTATGATCAGACCTACTATAAGATGCTTCTTAGTAAAGGATCGATCTCTACGAAAGATGAGATAGTAATAGCCTATTGAAGACACGAGACCTAAAATGAAATATTCATAATGAAAAAAAGCGAGTCCAAATTCAGAAACAATAGGGATCCCCATGATGAACGCTAAAAGAATGCTTGCTACTACTGAGAGTAATGCAAAAATATAAGGCACTAAATTATTCCTCCTTATTTAAACCTATGTAGTAATTCGTTTTTCGAGAGGTAATTCCTCTTTTTTGGAGAAAATCAGTTGAATTTCCATATAACTGGTAGGTTGTGTTGGATAAAATGACTAGATGTTACTAAATTTTAGATTACGAGGACACCAGTTCCATTATTTTTGCGGAAACGGCAGTTACTGAAAATAAGAGGACGTACGTTCTGGTATTTTGTTGTTTTTCGGCATTTTGGGGCTAAATATAGGTAATAACGGAACCAGTGGCCGCGAAAATCAGAAAATGGCCTTTTTGCTTAAAATAACGGAATCTATCTCCTCGAACAAGATGAAGGGGTGAAACAATGACTATTAAAGCATTCCAAATCTATAACATGATCGTATTAATCATCTTGTTATTCTTAAATTTTTTCGTGCTATTTGCCTTTGGGATAGGGGAGAGTAAACTTACTATTACCGATTGGTTTCCTATCATACTTTCATTTATTTTATGGGGAATATTTTACTTTATTCAGTTTACCCGTTCCAATACAATATGGAGAGTTTTTTGGTTTGGGATTATGGTTGTTGTCCTATACTTCTGGGAAACCGGTCTTGGGGCAGCGATTGGAACTATGATAAGAGTTTGAGAGAAAATATTATAGCTCCCTGACAGAAACATTCTGTCAGGGTGATTTCATTTGCCTAGATTAGCTTTTATAGTTTCGTAGTTTCTACCATTTTTTACAATTGCAAGTAGCTGTTCCGCCATGTAATTGGGGCTGTATGTAAAGCCACCGTTGACCCATTCCATGATCATACCAAAAATGGCATAAGAATGATAACTAGCAATTAACTCTTTGTTTATGTTTCCGTTAGGAATTAAGTCAGTTAGATCATTCAAAATTAGTTCTTTTAGAATATGACAAATTTTATTTTGAAATCCAGTCAATGCATTTGAATGGACGATAAGAGTGTAAAAATTCGCGTATTTATGAACATGATCAAAAACTTTGACCGCATTAGAATTAAGTTGATTTAGTTCAACTTTATCTTTGTCCTTATATGGTTCACGATAGGAGGCGATTAAGTCAGTTGTAACGTCATCAATAATTTCATCAAGGATATTTTCTTTATATTGATAATGCTTATAAAAAGTTCCCCGATTTAATTGAGCATACTCAACGATATCCTTAACCGTAATTTCTTTAAAATCTTTGGTTTTCATTAGGGAAATCAATGCTTCTTTTAAGGCATTTTTGGACTTTACTATCCGCCGGTCTATATAATTAATTTTCTCAGACATTTTTCACCCCAAATGTACATTATTAAAAGTTAATGATTAATTAATGCTGATAATGTTTGTTAATAGACATTACTCTCACTTTTTGTTGATTGTTCATAAGTTTGTCATAATTTATACTAATAAATAATAAGAAATTAATCAACACATGTTCATTATCTTCAATCAAACTAGTTTCATAGTATTGAGGTATTTTGTAAGGGGTATCATATTAATTAGGGGGTTTTACTATGCAAGTTTCAAACAAAGTAATAGTAGTAACAGGTGGTGGAGGGGGGATCGGACGTGAATTAGTTCATACCCTACTTTCAAAAGGTGCAAGTGTCGCTGCGGTTGATATTAACAAAGAAGCACTGGAGGAAACAGTAAATTTAGCAGGGAATAAAAGAGACAAGCTCTCGACACACATTGTGAATTTAACAGATAGAGACGCAGTGGAGGCCTTACCAGAGCAAGTGATTTCTCACCATGGGGCGGTTGATGGAATTATTAATAATGCTGGTATCATCCAACCGTTTGTTGACATTAAGGATCTTGATTATGACAAAATTAAATTAGTCATGGATATTAATTTCTATGGCACCATTTACATGACGAAGTCCTTCCTACCGTATCTGTTGGAAAGACCAGTGGCACACATTACAAATGTATCTAGTATGGGAGGATTTTTACCAGTTCCTGGACAATCGGTTTATGGTGCTTCAAAAGCTGCAGTTAAACTATTTACGGAAGGTCTACATTCAGAATTGAAGGATACAAATGTGAAAGTAACTGTCGTTTTTCCTGGCGGAGTTAGTACGAATATCATGAAAAATTCTGGGGCAGAGCGTACAAGAAAGTCGGACGACAAGAAGGACCAGTCTCATAAACTCCTTACGCCAAAAGAAGCTGCAGAAATTATTATCAAAGGCATGGAAAATGATGAATTTAGAGTATTGGCTGGGAAAGACTCGAAATTGATGGACTTCATCTGTCGGTTAAATCCGAAAAAAGCAGCTGAGTTAATTGCTAAAAAGTTAAAAAACTAGAATTTAGGGGGAAAGAGGACGTTCAACGTTCCTAAAAGATTCCGTTGCCCATAATAGAATGCTCTTCCAAATGTCCATATACTCCAGAAGGTGTATATGGACATTTTTATCTATATGCATCTATTTAAAGGAATTTAGGTTTCATTTACAAAAAATCGTTTCTGTATATGTTAAAATATGTATATCATAACATAGTTTATTGAACAAACATCTATTAAAAAGGATAATATGTCTAGAGATAGGAGAGGGGTTATAGAAGAGATGATTTCTTTAAGAAATGTTCAAGCTACAGATTTAGAACAATTGTTAATGATTGAGAATGAGGGTTTTTCAATAGAAGAAGCTGCCACAAAAGAAGCTTTTGTGGAGAGGATACAGTTAATTCCTGATACATTTATTGTCGCGGAGAAGGAAGGGGAAATCCTTGGTTATATTAATGGTCCAATCATTAATCATTCTTACATAACCGATGACCTTTTTGAAAAGATCAAAGTAAATCCGAGCAGAGGAAGATTTCAGAGTGTTTTAGGATTGGCTGTGTCCAAACAAGCTAGAAATCAAGGGATTGCAAAGCTTCTGATTGGAAAATTAGAAGAGCTCGTAGAAGAAAATAAACGAGAAGGAATTACGCTAACGTGTAAACAGGATTTAGTTTCTTTTTATGAAAAATTTGAATTTGTTAACCATGGCTTGTCCGAGTCACAACATGGAGGAGTCTGTTGGTACAACATGGTTAAGTTATTGAAGTAACAACGATAAATTGTTTTGGCTGATATATATTGGTTTAAATCCTAACCTAATTTTCACTAAAGATAAAGGGTGATTATAATGTTCTTGAAAAAGATTAGCATGATGCGTGAGGAAGTGCCTTCTTTCGAACGATTTCCTTTTTCAATACCGTCGCTTAACAAGCTGGAAGAAATCAACTTGAGTAGTAATGTAACCTTCTTCGTAGGAGAAAATGGCTCGGGCAAATCGACTCTTCTAGAAGCGGTTGCAGATAAATGCGAATTTAACACAGCTGGAGGCGGACGTAATAATACCTACAGTGTATATGCTTCGGAGTCTGTTTTAGGTGACTACATAAGGCTTTCGTGGTTGCCTAAAGTTACAAATGGATTTTTCCTTCGAGCAGAGTCATTTTATAATTTTGCAACTCATCTGGATGAAGTGGATAATACAGGGTTTCGAGATTACGGTGGTAAATCACTTCACAAACAATCCCACGGAGAATCGTTCCTGTCACTATTTTTAAATCGCTTTAAAGGTCAAGCGATCTATCTTTTAGATGAGCCAGAAGCTGCATTATCACCAGCAAGGCAATTATCATTTTTAAGAATTATTCATGAGTTAGCATCCAAAAATCATGCGCAATTTATCATCGCAACTCATTCTCCAATTTTACTGGGCTATCCAGATGCGGAGATTTTAAGCTTTGATCATGGCAAAATTGCAAAAATAGATTATGAAATGACAGATCATTATCAGATAACGAAATACTTTTTACAACATCGGGATAAGTTTTTATCAGAAATACTAGGTGAGGATTAGCTACGCTTCTTTTGAAGGATAGCTTTTTACTTTTCTAACAAAAATAAGGAAAATAATGTTAAAATATATAAGGTATGGAGGTGGTTATTTGATAACCCGGATTAATCGTTACCTGTTATTTATTCTATTGTTTTTACTAGTAACAGGATGTCAAGGTGAAAAGGTAATACCACCCGCTAATGAAAACTACTTTAATTTTCAAACAAATTTAGAGAGTAGTAGTGGTGGGAAAGGTACACTGGACATCAATTTCCAACTAATAGAAGAAACCAATTACAATATAAATCTAACCTATAAGCTAACAAAATATGGTTCTGACATGATGTTACCAATTGAAGAAAAAAACTTGTTTCATGGTTTCATGGCAGCTGATATGCCAAAGGAGTTTCGTCTTGACATTGATAATCTAAATGAAGGCAAATATACTATTCAGCTCCAAGCGTTGTCAGAAGAAAATGAACACGGTGAAAGATGGGGCGCATTAAGAGAAATTATTTTTATAGTGAAAGAGGGCAAATTCACGATTGAGTATGAGAGTGATGTAAATGAGTAACGTAAGGTTTCTATACATAATGGAGGTTTGAACATGAAAAGATTGATGATGTTTTCGGTGATTGCTTGTTCCTGTCGGGCTGCTCAGACAATGATGCTTTAGTTTTGGAGTACGAAACTCAAATTGAGGAGAGAGATTTGGAGATTCGAGAGTTAACAGAAGAACTGAGCTTTGTAAAAGACCAATTAGAAAAACAGACGAAGCAACTAGTGAATATTAGCGGTGATATACAGGTATTGGACCATAAAGAAAGACGAATTATGAGTTTAATAGTTGACCAAGAGTATGACCAAATAAGAGATGAGTATAGTGTCGATTTTGAAGTGATCGATGGGAAAATATATTTTGACAGACTTAGTGACTATGACTATTACTATTACTTTCCAACAGAATTAGCAGGATTACCGATGTATTTTTACATGTATAATCCAAACCCGGAATTTACACAAGTGGGTTACTTTCTTTATGATGATGACCGGAAATACGATATTCATTTTCACTTTGAGAACAATAATGAGTTCACTTATGTAGCGACGGAGTAAATAATAGGAGTTGTTTCCATGACAAGTTTGTATTTTGTAAGACACGCACATTCTACCTATACCCCTGATGAGTTAGGGAGACCCTTGTCCGAGAAGGGTTTTGCGGATGCTAAAACGGTCACTGAATTATTAATGAATGAAGGTATTGATGCTGTTGTATCAAGTCCATATAAGCGGGCAGTTCAAACTGTCGAAGGCATTGCCAATTACATAAATAAAGAAATTGAAATTATCGAAGGCTTTAAGGAGAGAACGTTAACGACAGTTCCTGCTGAGGATTTCACATTAGCGATAACCAAAGTGTGGGAAGATTATGACTTCTCATGGGAAGGTGGGGAGTCCAATCATGTGGCCCAAAAGAGGGGTGTAGCCTCTACATATGAAATCCTAGATCAGTATAGAGGTAGAAACGTAGTAATCGGAACACATGGAAATATCATGGTTTTAATTATGAATTTCTTTGACAAAAAATATGATTTCTCGTTTTGGAAAAGCCTTGATATGCCTGATATTTATAAACTAACCTTTGAAGGAACAGAGTTAATAGGCGTAACGAGAGTGTGGGTTAAGCCGTAATTAACCTTAAGTTGAGGTTAGTTCTAAGAGAGAAATTTAAGAGTTTTACGAATGGGAGTTAAAATGATGTTTATTGGTTAGGAGGAAATAGCATGGAAAACTTACGATCCATATGTTTCATTGGACTTGTTTTATGTTTACTAGCAGCTTGTAGTAGTACTGAAACGATTGAGCATATTGAGGTATTCGTCATAAATACGTCTGAACAAAACAATGCAGGATTTTTCGGAACTACTGGATACAAAAAGGTAAATGCAATAACACTGATTGAAGATGGGAAACACCATATAAAAACAGATATTAAAGCAATTGAGGACTTTTACGATATAAATGGAGCGTATTTAAAAACGGAAATCATCCAATCAAAGCATCAACGTTCTAAAGTGACACTTGCTGAGGATGGAGAGGACATCAAGCAAGAGTTGGGACAGCCATCAACTATACTAATCCCTGATGACCACTTACAAGACTTTCGGTTAGATGATTTGACAGACAATGAAAAAGAAAAAGTAAGAAAACATGTGTTGTCGTTGATCAAGGATTTGTAGAGACGTTTTAGGTGAAGATCATTGGGTGAATTGATAATGGGGGAACAACATGATATCTAAATTTAAGGAAAGTCTTGCTTCATTAAACAAGATCATTTACTTTGATGAACGTCAGTTTCTTCGTGAAAAGTCAAGTAGTCCAGAGAAATTAAAACAATATATACATGAAGGAACACTGCTTTTAGATTCCAACATAAATGAGGAAGAGAGATATTTCCTCTACGGAGTATTGGGGAATTTACACAGAATTAATGGTCAACCAAAAGATGCATTAGATTATTTAACGATGTGTCTAAACTATGCTGAAAAAAAGGAAGACCACGCAAAAGTAATAGTATCAACTATACGTCTTGGAGAAGCACAAAAATATAATGGAGATCATCTAAATGCTCTAGAATTGTTTAACCACGCTTTAGAGAAGTGCAACAGCCATAACGAAGGAAGATACATTGACTTTGTTCTTCAACATAAAGGGAAGTGTCTAATGGAATTATCCAAACTTAAAGAAGCAGAAAATTGTTTTTTGGAAGCTCTAAACGTAAGGTTGAAGAAAAATGATCATGAATTACTAGCTTCTACACAAAAAGCATTAGATTTAGTTCAGAGTCTCATCCGTAAAGCACAAACTTAATAATGCATTCATTTTAGATAAGAATTTATTATGTGATGGCATTGGGCGTTACTGCATAGGCAGTGACGCTTTCTTATGGTGGAAGACCCTATATTTTCTTACTAGAAAAGTGTTTAGAAAAAAATGTTAAAAACTCTGCAACCTTTTTAGGTAGTCAACTATCTAATAGGTGTCGATCGATAAATTTTGTATGTAGGAGGTTAGTAATGGATTTAGAAGATAAAGTACTTAGAGCAAAGCAGGGCGACGAAGAAGCTTTCTTCAGCCTGATTCAAGAAAGAAAAGAAATGTTGTACAAAATGGCCTTTCTATATGTAAAGAATGAACAAGATGCACTTGATATTGTCGGTGATACGGTATTCAAAGCGATTAACTCTATAAGAAACCTAAAGTCTCCACAATATTTTCAGACATGGCTAATGAGAATTTTAATAAATTGTGCCTTGGCCTATGTGAAAAAGCAGAAAAAGATTGTGCCGTTTCATGAGGAATTAACCGAGAAGGTAGAAGTTCTATTGCCAAAGGAAGATTATATGGATTTATATGATGCTATTGATAGACTTCCTTACAAATATCGAACAGTTGTAATATTGAAATATTTTAATGATCTTACAGTTACTCAGATTTCTCAGGTACTAGAGTCGCCAACAGGAACGATTAAATCATTATTACACAGAGCTATTCAAGAATTGAGAATGAACTTAACCTTTGAGGAGGAAGCAAAATGAATTTTAAAGAAGCTAAATTTAAACAGGACATTAACAAAATTGAGGTACCAGAACAGCAATTAGATCTAGTGATTAGGCAAGCGATGAGAAAGAGTCGTAAAAATAAAAAGCGTCCGCTAATTACTGGCTCTATTGTAGCTGCTAGTATTGCAACTTTCCTTTTTACAGCGAATGTGTCACCTACGTTTGCTTCTTATATCAGTGACATTCCATTGTTAAACAAATTAATTCATTACGTACAATACGATAAAGGCTTATTTGAAGCTATTGAGAATGGTTACAATCAAGAAGTACATGCAGAAGCGAGTGATCAAGGAATTGTCTTTTCCATTGATAATGTCATTGCTGATCAAAAACGGATGATTATTATGTTTAGTGCTCAAGCAGACGGTTATCCAGAACTTGAGGAGTTAATGATAAACGATATGACGATCACAGATGAAGCAGGTAATACAGTCATTTCTATCAAAGACGGAAAATATCAAACAGATGAAAATCCTGAAGTTCTGCCACTTTGGACGTTCTTTCCTGAAAAAAGAGATGGAGAAGATCGATTACGGGGTTCAATTGAGTTAGTAACACAGCATGTAGATGCGAAGTTGCCAGAAAGGGTGTTTATGAATATCGAGACGTTTGTCCAAGGAAAGCAAGAAGTACATCCGCTGCTTTTCTCAGGAACTTGGAATGTGAGTTTTGATGTCATGGAGGGTGCGATTCAGGAAGTTCAATCTCTTGTGACAAATAAAGAATTCACTCTGTCTTTGGACGAACTAAAGTTAGAAAATAACATTGACCATGTCATCTCTTACCCTACAATGACAGAAGTGAAAATTAGCCTCCTATCACGAGAGCTTATTCCAGAACAAGGGTTACTATATTCCTATCATTTAGTTGATGAAGAGGGGCGAGTATACAACCAAATTGGTGATGGTATCTTAACCGATACAGGAGATGTAATTCCTCAATTTGAAACAACCTACTTTAAGCAACCGAAAGAGTTATATTTAATTTTTACTGAGGTAAAACTTACTAGTTCTGAGGATGAAAAAGTCTTTCATTTAAAACATTCTATTAGACTGTATTAATCTTAACCAAAGAGAGGGTGCTTTTACACCCTCTTTTATTGACCTTAATCAGGGGAGTGGGGATGTATGGCGTTCAGTATTTGGTTGAGAAGATAAAGGGAAATAATTTTGTACAGTAGAAAGATTTAAGCCCCTGCTCAAATGAGTAGGGGCTTTATCTATAACTATTATAACAAACTTTTCCATTTATTTGTAGACTGTGATTTCGGGAGTCAAAAGATTAAGATAAATATATGTCTATTACCTTGGAGGGATTGGATGTTAGGACTAAAAAAAGGTGAAGTAAAGCTAGTAGATTACTCGGATCGATGGAAGAAGTTATTTGAGGAAGAATGTGATCTATTACATTCAATCATAGGTAAACATACAAAGGATATTCAACATTTTGGCAGTACCGCTATTCATGGTATTCAAGCGAAGCCGATGATTGATATTCTAGTTGGGGTTGAGTCATTACGTATGGTCGAACACTTCGATCAACAACGTTTAAAAGAAATAGGATACTATCATTTACCCAGAGTACAAATTGAAAGGAAAGTGGTTTTCGCTAAATTTTCTAACTTAGAAACCCTTACGAAAACCCACGTTATGCATGTGGTTGAATATGGGGGTTCATGGTGGCAGGAACATATTTTCTTTCGCAATTACTTAAATGCACATCAAGAAGCTGCAATTGAATATGAAGCATTGAAAAAAAGGTTAGCACGAACATACCCAAACGATGAGCGGTCTTATACAGATGAAAAAAAGCGATTTGTTGATGATATTTTAATGAGGAGGGCGGTCAATGATTGAACTAAGATATTTTGTACGGAGTGATTTTAACCAGTTGATTAGCTGGGTAAATTCACCCGAATTTATACTGCAATGGGCAGGAACTTCTTTTGTATACCCTTTAGATGAAGCTCAGTTAGAGAATTATATCGAGAACGCCAATCATGAAAACGCGGACATCTTGATTTATAAAGTGGTGGATACGAAAACTAACGATGTGATCGGTCATATTTCATTGGGCAGAATTGATCGAAAAAATAGATCAGCAAGAATAGGAAGAGTATTGGTTGGTGCCAATGCCGTTAGAGGTATGGGAATTGGTCAGCAAATGATAAGAGAAGTACTAAAAGTTGCCTTTGAAGAACTGTCTCTACACCGAGTGAGTCTAGGGGTATTTAATTTTAATACTGCAGCCATTGCTTGTTATGAGAAGGTAGGGTTTGTAAAAGAGGGTTTACACAGAGATATTGCAAAAAATGGGGATGAATACTGGAGTTTGTGGGAAATGAGTATGTTAGAAAATGAGTGGTTGGAAAAAAATAGACTACCAACAATTTAAGAAACTTATAGCCGATTTCCTAACTCAGGAGATTGGTTTTTTTAGTTACACTAGGAAGGAAAATAATGTTAACATGGAGAAAGAGGGGGGAGAACGTGTTATTAGAGATGAAAGTAATGAAACGATTGAGTGCTATTATTTTGGGAATCCTATTCTTCTGGTTTATCATACATAGTTTAGTGATTATCATAGATGGATTAAACGACGAAGTAGCTTATGTGGATGTAGCAGTTGTTCTAGGGAATAAGGTTGAATTAGATGGAAAACCCTCTCTTAGATTGCAAGCAAGGTTAGATAAATCTGTAGAGCTATATAAAGAAGGATATTTTAAGTACATCATCGTAAGTGGTGGAGTTGGGAAAGAAGGTTTTGATGAAGCAAATGTTATGAAAAATTATTTAATTAATCAGGGAATTCCGGCTGACCAAATCATAGAAGACCCAAATGGCTATAATTCCCAGATGACTGCAAAAAATACGAGAATGATAGTGGAACTTCTAAATGTAAAATCCGTTATGGTCATTTCCCAATATTTTCACATCACGCGGACAAAGCTTGCGTTTCAAAAAGTTGGTTTCGAAGAAGTAGCCTCGGCACATGCAGAAATCTTTGAACTGAGAGATTTTTATTCAATTATTAGGGAATTTCCTGCATATTACAAGTACGTAAATAAATAGTTTGGTAGGAGAGGTTCCGATGAAGTGGTCTTTTCGTTTTATTTTCATTTTGACTGTACTATTAGTGATTGCTAGCTTTTTTCGCTGGTCTGAATCAGAAACCATCTCAACAACAACTCCAGGTGTGCATCTTACCTATATAAAGGATCGCTGGGTTGGTCAAGCGTGGGTCGAATATTGCCCGCCAACAGCCCTGTGTATAAAAAATTATGAGGTACCGTTGGTGATAGAGTCGGACCGCCATAACTCTTATGAGGCTCTTATCCAAGAGCATGGTAAACATGGATTATCAGGTTTCCTTGTTCAAGCTTGGAGAACGCGGGACTTAGCTACGTTTATTTGGATTACTATAACATCGATAAGTTTCGCAGGTACAATTTTTACATTTGTATCATTCAAAAGGCGTAAAAAGTAAAGACGATAATAAATTTCCCGCTTATAAATAATACTTTGTAAGTAGGAGGGAGTGTATGTCTAAACCATTGACTGTTACACTTTCATAAATAGATTAATATGATAGGAGGAGAAAGTCGTTTGTTTACATATACATTGAATTCTGAAGCTGAACTGAAATTATTGGAGTTAAGACATGCAGAGGAACTGTTTCAATTAACCGATCAATCAAGAGAGCACCTCCGTGAATGGCTGCCATGGGTGAATTTCACAAAATCTGTGAGTGATTCAAAGGAATTTATCAACGGTAGTTTGCGACAATTCAGCCAAAATAATGGTTTTCAAGCAGGGATCTGGTATAAGGGGACGTTGGTTGGTGTTATCGGGCTACACAACATTAATTGGTCCAACAAAGCGACGTCGATTGGCTATTGGCTTGGCGCAGGATACCAAGGAAATGGAATTATGACAGCTGCTTGTCGTGCTGTCGTCGATTATTGTTTTAATGAATTACAATTAGAGAGAATTGAAATTCGCGCTGCAACTACAAACCATAAGAGTATGGCCATTCCTAAGAGGCTTGGATTTCAGCAAGAAGGATGTCTTAGACGTTCAGAGTGGTTATACGATAAATTTGTAGATCATTATGTCTTTGGGTTAGTGAAGGGTGATGAATACGGTTTATGATGTTATTTGAAAGAGGTAGTTTAAAGGTTCGGACGTTAAAGGAAAACGATAAATATTTATTAGCCAAATGGCTTTCAGATCCGTTGGTGCTAGAATTTTACGAAGGAAGGGACAATCCGTTTACTGTTCAAAAGGTGATGGACAAGTTTTTTCCCCTAGAAGCTGATGAAGTGAAATGCATCATTGAGTTCGAACATAAGGCAATAGGCTATATTCAATTCTACCAATTAGATGACGAGACAAAAAATGTCTATGGTTACGGAGACGAAATAACTTATGGCACAGACCAATTTATAGGTGAAGTAGACCATTGGAATAAAGGAATAGGTACATTACTTGTAACGTCAATGGTTCAATTCTTATTAGACCATAAAAAGGCGTACCGTGTGGTGATGGATCCTCAAGTAAGAAATGAGAGAGCGATCAGGTGCTATGAGAAGTGTGGCTTTAAAAAAGTGAAGTTACTTCCAAAACGTGAGTTACATGAAGGAATTTATCAGGATTGTTGGTTAATTGAATATGGCGTGTAACGAATATGCTCCTAAATTGCAGTTATAATAAGATGGTGGAATTTTTTTCATTTGACGAAATTGACAGCTGATGTCATGCTAATATAACAAGTGCAATAGTTGGGGGTTGCGATGGAAACAAGAGGATATAGAAACATCATGGAAGAAATCGTTGAGGTATTAGTGGATACTCTTCTTGCAGGCCCAGAATATCAAACGTTTTGTAAATGTAAGAAGTGTAGGAATGATGTAGTGGCACTTTCGCTAAACAATATTCCTCCACAATATGCGACCACTCAACAAAACAGAGAAAGAGTCTATGAATTATATAGCAAGCCTGATATGCGCAAGTGGTTAAATAAACGGATTATCAGTGCCTTACATGTTGTTAATAAATACCCAAAACATAATATTTAGATATAAGTGCCTATTCTGGAAGGAGTTAGGCGCTTTTTGTTGTATTAATAAGTAGATGAAAAAAGATGGTGAGGGTAAAAAAATGAAGCTACCAATGTATCAAATTGATGCTTTTACAAATGAACAATTCAAAGGAAATCCTGCAGCAGTTTGTCCATTAGCTGAGTGGATTGACGTCGAGTTAATGCAAAAAATTGCGGCTGAGAATAATTTAGCTGAAACGGCTTTCTTTGTAAAAAATGGTTCTGAGTATGAACTTAGGTGGTTTACTCCTAAGGCTGAAGTAGATTTATGTGGTCACGCAACATTAGCCGCAGCGTTTGTTATTTGTACATATGTAGATCAAAGTGTCACGGAGATTAGCTTTACAACCAAAAGTGGCTTGCTTAAGGTCACAAAAGAAGAAAATATCTATTCATTAGTATTTCCAGCAAGACCTGGGGTAAAATGCGAGGCACCAGATGAGTTACTCAAAGGTTTAGGGAAAGTTCCTAAAGAAGTCTACAAGGCAAGAGACTATATGGCAGTCTTTGAAACAGAGGAAGAGATTTTAAATCTTGAACTAGATATGACAGAGCTAAAGAAGCTAGACGGCTTAGGGGTCATAGCTACAGCGAAAGGAACAGAAGTTGATTTCGTTTCAAGATTTTTTGTCCCTAAGGTCGGGATTGATGAAGATCCTGTCACAGGGTCAACACATTGTACGCTAGTGCCATACTGGAAGGAAGTATTGGGTAAAAATGAGTTAGTCGCCTTACAAGTATCGGAAAGAGGCGGAAAGCTTTACTGTGAAGATTTAGGTGAAAAAGTGAAAATGTCAGGGGATGCAGTTGTGTATTTAGAAGGATATATCTTCTTGTAATAAAATATGATTAGAATGAAGTTAATAGTAGAGGAGAGATTGAGATGCAAGAGAGTGGGATTTTTAAGCAGGCTAGTTTTTACCGATCAATGACTTTAATGAATGTTCGCCATGTAACGGAAGAAATGGCAGATCAACAGCCAGGAGGTTTTAATAATACGATCCGTTGGAATGTAGGACATATATTATCCGCACAAGATGCGATGCTAACATCAGCGTTAGGAAGAGAATCGTATCTACCGGAAAGCTATGCGAAGCTTTTTGCCCCTGGAACAAAGCCGTCAGAGTGGTCTAATGATGAAGTTCCTGACTTAAAGACGTTGTACCGGGCGCTTAAGGATCAAGAAGAGACTTTAAAGGAAGTACTAGCTGGAAAGCTATCTGAGGAGGCCGTCAAACCGTTCCGATTAGGGGAATGGATTGAGATGCCTACGTTGGGTGAGATTTATAATTTTTCTTTATTCCATGAGGGAATGCATATTTCGACGATCAAACACATCTCTAGTAATTTAACAAAATAAGATGGATAAAGCGTTTCTAAGTTTAGAAGCGCTATTTCTTTTGGTAAGGTACTTATCCATTACTAAGTAGGCTAATACAGCAACATGCATAATTAGAATTTTATTGCTGTAGGGCAAGCCTAGTGAAATGGCTGTGCTGTTTAGTTTTAAATACAAAAATCTTTGCGAAAACAGTCTTTTTAATAGATTATTCATTGCTACTAGAACAAACGTTTGGTATAATCTAAATATAAATGAGTGTTATAATGTAATTTGGACTAATGTTATGGAGGGTTAAAAATGAACGATGAATTAAAAGAGTTATTGCGTTCGGTATTAAAAGAAGAACTAAAACCAATCCATCAACAACTAGATAAATTCGACAAGAGATTTGATGAAGTAGATAGTCGATTTTCGAAAATTGACGAGAGATTTGATGAAGTTGACCATTGTCTACAGACAATCGAAGGTGATGTGAAGAGTCTTATAGATAATATGATTAATGGGCTCGGACCTTATTTTGAACGAATTACAGAACAAATTGATGAAGTGATAGAAACAACAAATAAGCAACAAGTAATTATTGAAGCTTTATCAGCGCGGACCTTAAAACATTAAAGCGGAATAGTGAGAAATACGAATAGTAATAAATTTTAGAGGCTTTGAAAGCCTTTTTCTTTTTGCTCTTTTTAGGTGCCAGGCACCTAAAAAAGACAAAATCCCTTGAAATGTCTTACTGGAAGATACAAAAAAATATTTGCAGACATGCGTAAAACCAAACTGGGTATGCATGTCTTTTTCTTATTCATTAATAGTCATAATATGATATCTTTCAATTGAAATAATTAATTTCCAAAGATTTTGAGAACGATTTGTTTTTGTTTCGTTATATAAGGTGTAAAAGCTTTTACGAAAAAAATAAGGAGAATGATTATGAAAATCAATGATCAAAATTTTATAGATCGGCTTAAGTGTCATGATGAGGACGCACTAGACTTTATCATAGACAAGTATTTGCCTTTGATAAAGGGAGTAACGTATAAGGTGCTTTCGCCCTTACATAATAAAGGCGTTATAGAAGAATGTGTCAATGATATTATTCTGTCTATTTGGAACAACGCAACAAAATTTCAAGGGGCAGAAGCTCATGATTTTAGGAATTGGGTTTGTGCGATTGCTAAGTTTAAAGCTATAGATTATTACAGGAAGTATAGTAGAAACGTAGAGATCTCGTCTGAGTATATGGAAGTTATTGAAGAAGAGAACTCAGCTGAGGATGAACTTATATTGCAAGAAAACCGGGAGGAACTCGTTACGTTACTTAATCATTTGGAGCCAGTAGATAGAGAGATTTTCATCATGAAGTACTTTCTAGGGTTGAAAAGTTCAGAGATAGCTAAAAAACTTAATTTAACAAAAGCTTCTATAGCGAATCGAATTTATCGAGGGAAGAAAACACTTAATGAAAAGAGTATAACTCTAATGTTAGGGGAGAGTCGGTCATGAAGGATATTTATGAATTATTAAACGATGCCAATATGGATGAGAGTGATTTCGAGGAGATGGAAGTTTCTGATCTAGAGAAAGCAAGAGTCAAAAAAGCGTTGAGGAAATCTATCCGAAAAAAGAGAGCATTGAATTGGAAGAAAGGTCTACTAGCGACTTCCATAGTTTTCGGTTTAACAACGACAACGATAGGGTTTACGTTTCCTACTTATGCTAGTCAAATTCCGATTATTGGCGATATCTTTCGCTTTTTTGATGAGGGGAAGGATGGACTTTACACAAACTATAAGGAATTCTCAAATGAGTTGAACTTGTCTCAAGAAAGTAATGGTGTTCAGGTGACAATTAATGATGCGATTTTCGATGGGAAAACGGTGACTGTCACTTATTCGATAGATAGTGATAAAGATTTAGGAGATTTAATTGTATTTGACCACATCCATGTTAAAGGGTCTGATGGTGCGGCAGGGAGCTCCCAAGTGACAAAAGTTGCTGACAATCATTATGTTGGCATCATGACTAGTAGTGTTTTTGGTTTAAACAATGCAGGTACAGCAAATGTAAAGTGGAATGTTAAAGAACTCAAGAACTTGGAAACAGGAGAAGAAATCAAAGGGAACTGGAATTTTGCCTTTTCTTTACAAGCCACTGAGAGCTCAGACTACTTGATCGACCAAAGTACTGAAAATAACGGTGTGAAGGTAGCTATCGAGAAAGTAACGATTACGCCAATGTCCTTCATTGTTTATTATGATCAAGAAGTTTCCGATGTGGTCAATGAAAAATGGCACTCTGTCGATGTTGAACTAGTTATAAAAGATGAATTTGGAAATACCTACACTGGGCAAGGAAATGGTGGTACTGGAGACATCTTTAATAATATCAGCTGGAGCTCAACTTTTGAAAAAATGGGAGAGGACGCAACAAAATTGATCATAACTCCTCATGTGACATTTAGAAGTTACAATGAGGAAAATCATGGCGGTGTGGAGTTTACAGATAAGGGACCTATTAAGTTACCAATTTTGACGAAGCAAGGACAAGGGACGGAAAAATTTGATTTAGATGAAATCGTGATAGAGTTAAATAAATAGTGAATAGAAAACAGCCAAATTTTGGCTGTTTTCTTGCTGTATTAACTAAAAACTAGTAAGGATTAGAAATGGTTGGGAATAATAACCTGAGGTGGTAAACGAATGAAAAAATACGTTATTATGGTTGTGCTTGTTCTTTTTATTCTTAGCCCAAATAAAGTTGGGGCAATTCGCGAAGGATATGAAATCGTTTCTACGTTACCTAAAGAAAAGATAACCTTGTATGCTAAGGAAATAAACGGCTTATTCCACGATTTCATCATTAATTTTAAAGGTGAAATCTATTCACGACCTTTCTGGATAAATGTAACCAATACTAGCTACGCACCACAAATATACTATGAGGAAATTAACCAGGATAAAAAGAAAGAATTAATCATCATACTTAACAAAGGTTATGGTACTGGTGTGCTACAGGAAGAGGTTTTTGTTTATCGATATTCAAACGGATTGATTGAGGAAGTTGTAGATCATCCGCTGGCCATTATTTATAGGAACATAAAAACAAAGGTGTCCACTAAAAGCGCGGAAATTGTTATTGGTGACAATGTTTATTTAGTAGATGTTTTGGAGCAGTCAAACCTATTCGAGGATATAGCTTTTGGCGGTATTATTAATTATGAAGTATCGGACAATCAACTGATTGTGAGAGTGAGTGCACGAATATCTCCTGCGAGTATAGTTGGAGAGGTTGTCATTGTCTATGACTATCGAGACAAGATGTACCAAGCAAAATCAATTGAGTTTGAACCGGTAGAACTTTAAAAGTCTGTGTGCTTTGATGGAAGATTAGTTACATCTGGTACCACATTTTATAAGGGGCGATAGATTTGGTCGAGAAAATGATCCTAGATGATACGGTTATTCAGTTGGAGGAATACAAAGAAGAAAAGGAAGATGGGTTACATAAGCTAACGGTTCGTTTTTTCGTGACGAACGAAAACTATCATGAGATTACAACACTACTTTATAAGGGGAGATTTCAGATTAAAGTGCCAGAACGGGAGTTGAATTTTTTTGGAAATATTCAGCAGTATTATACATCAATTACGAATTTGTATGTAAAGGGACAGGTAGGAGAGTTTACAGTAAGTTTCAGCGAGGTGCAAACATGAGGTTAAGTATTCTAGATCAAGCACCTGTGGCAGCTAATCAGACCGCTGAATTGGCGTTAAGTGATTCCTTGAAGCTAGCGCAACTAGGGGAAGAGTATGGCTTTGAACGGTATTGGATTGCTGAGCACCATAATTTCTCAGGGCTTGCGTGTTCAGCTCCTGAAGTGATGCTTGCCTACATCGGTGCTAATACATCAAACATCCGGATTGGCTCAGGTGCGATATTGCTTCCACATTATAAGCCCTATAAGGTGGCGGAGTTGTTTCATATGTTAGCTACGCTTTTTCCGGGACGAATAGATCTTGGGATTGGGAGGGCGCCAGGTGGTTCTGCAGAAGCTACGAACGCACTTTCAGATAACTTTTTGCAGCAGGTTTGGAAAATGCCAAACTTGGTGGAAGAGTTGATGATGTATGTAAAACAGGAGACAGAATTAGTGAAGGCGAGACCACTCCCAGTTACTCCGCCAAAGACTTGGCTATTAGGAACTAGTAAGAAGAGCGCGATACTAGCTGCGGAACATGGAATGGCCTATGCCTTCGGACAGTTTATGAGTGACAACGATGGGAAGGAAATCATTGAGTTATACAGAGGAGCCTGCAAAGAAAAAGGACAACCTTCGGAAGTGATTATTACTTTGTCCGCAATTTGTGCAAACACGAGAAAAGAAGCAGAAGAAATTGCGGAAAACTCGCTCTTGTGGTTCATGAAAAAAGATGGGAAACATGGGCTAAATGAAAGTGAACGGCAGGAGTTTGAGGTACAGAAGAAAAAAATGATTATTGGAGATCCAAAAGATGTTAAAGAACGATTAAAAAAGGTCCAGCAGGATTACAACGCAGATGAAATTATGCTCGTAACGAATACCCAATCTGCAGAAGAACGGTTTAACTCGTACAAGTTGGTTGGTGAATTATTACGGTGTCAGGCACCACAAAAAGACAAAAACACATGAAATGTCCGTGTGAGGGAGACGGTGTCAGTATGAAAGAGCTTATATTTGTATATCAAGCGAAGAGCGGTTGGTGGAATGGAATGTTAGATTCTATCCATAAGGTTACATCTCCTTCGACCTATCCTTGTCACTTATGTTCGGTTACCTACGGTCTGGTTGGGATGAACAAGGAGTGGAAAAAGTTTATTTATTCTCTTTTAATACCTGTTCACTTTTACCATTTAGATGACTTGCCAGAAGATTTTCCAAAGGCAGAATTTCCTTGTGCCTTTTTTCGTACTGAAGATGGGATTAAATTAATTATTACTAAGGATGAATTAATCAGTTGTAAAGATGTGAACGATTTAATAGCTTTAGTTAGTGAAAAATTAGCCGCAGTCTCGGAAGGTGATTAACCATGAAAGTCTTATTTGTATGTACCGATAATTTTACAAGGAGCGTAACGGCTGAGTTTTGTTTTAAGGAATATCTATCGCGAAGCGGGATTACGAACATCGAAGTCGCTTCAGCTGGTTTTAAAGCAAACAGTGATCTTAGCAAGTTTTCTAGTGTTCATTTTGACAGAATGAGAGAATTAGAGATTGATACTTCTTCATTCACACGCACTCAGTTTCAACAGGGTTTTTTGAATGAGTATGTGATTGTTGCCATGGGCAAGGAACATAGGGATTATATTCTTCAGGAATTTGGTGAGCGTGTCTATCTGTTTAACGAAGTCTATTGTGATGAAGAAAAGTCTGTCGTCGTACCCCCACCCGATTATGAGGGGAAATACCTAGACGAAATTCGTCAGATGGTTGATTATCTTCATAAGGCGATGCCGACATTTTACCTTGGGCTCCTGCGAAGAGAGAACGGGGTAATTATTGAGGAGTACAATCCTGATTGGGCAATCAGTTTTTCCAGTATAAAAAAGATCATTGAGGCTGAATTAGGGGAATTAGCGGTAGAGGTTGAACATGTTGGTAGTACCTCTGTTGAAGGGTTAAGTGCAAAGCCAATAATTGATATAGACGTTGTGATTGAGGATAGAAGCTTGTTACCAAAAGTAATTAAAAAACTAGCGAACTTAGGCTATATACATAATGGAGATCAGGGAATACCAGGTCGAGAAGCTTTTAAGAGAGTTGATCAATATGTGCCAAGAAGCGAAAATAACGCCGAATGGATGGCTCAGCATTTGTATGTTTGTACTAAGGATAACGTAGAAATAAAACGTCATTTAGCGTTTCGTGATTATTTGCGACAGAATCAAGAGGCAGTTATAGAATATGAATCTCTGAAAAAACACTTGGCTAAGACTGCTAGTGACAGAGAAGCATATACGTTAGGTAAAGGTAATTTTGTAGAAGCGATTTTGAGAAAAGTAAAATAGAGGAGATGTTTGTTTGACTACTTTTGATTACAGCACGGAAACAAATCGGTTACTAATAAGGCCATATAAAAAAGAAGATTATCTGGGTTGGATCACCCAATTTCAAAATCGGTTGCCGTCGCAGCATAAGTACGACGAGGGACAAGTCGATATGAGCATATGTACTGAGCACTGGTTCAAAGAATTGGTAGATAAACATCAGCAGCTAGCTCTAAGTGATAAGGTGTATGTTTTTGGGGTTATTAGAAAAGAAGATCAGGCACATTTGGGTGTCATTGACTTCTCTACACTTATAAGGGATGACTTTCAATGGGCAAGGTTTGGTTATACAATCCATAATCAGTTTTGGCGACAGGGATATGCGAAGGAAGCTGTAAAAGCAGCACTCCAACTCGCTTTTGAGAAATTAAATTATCATCGTATAGAAGCGCATATAAACCTAGATAATACTCCTTCTATCAAATTAGCTGAGAGTATTGGTATGGAGTATGAATGCGTTAGAAAAGCATTTATATATGAATTTGGTGAATGGACGGATAATCTAGTTTACTATGTTGAATCAAAATAGTTTCTATGAAGTTCAAACTAGCTTCTAATAAACTTTTGACAGGTACCGGGTACCTGTCTCTTTTTATTTATATATTGGAAAGTTTTTCTTGACAGAGTTTCTCTAGCACTCGTATAGTACAGTCATAAATGACATTTTTTACAATCCAATAGAGGATATGGGGCTGAATAGAGTGAAAACGATCTATAAAGGTGCAGAGGGAAAAAAGCGTATTACCAGTCATTATGAAGCATATATCAATACATTACCATTTTTAGTAGAACATGAATATGTTGATACAAGTTTTGGAAAAACGCATATGCTAATGGCCGGGCCTGTTGATGGGAAGCCTCTGTTTATTTTCCAAGGTGGGAATTGTATCAATCCTTTGACTCTGTCATGGTTTTCACCTTTAGCGGAAACTTATCGAATGTATGCTCCTGATACAATTGGTCACCCGGGGTTTAGCGATGAAACAAGAATTTCTGCAAGTGATGACAGTTTTGCAAAGTGGATCGAAGAATTAATGGATCATTATTCGATTAAAACATCTGGTTTCATCGGACCATCTTATGGTGCAGGTATTATTTTACGATTGGCAACGTTTAAACCTGAAAAAATAGATTGTGCAGTTTTAGTATCACCAGCTGGTATTAAATTGGGCTCCAAAATGAGTATGATTAGGGAAATTTTGTTGCCATTAATCCTTTTTAACACGACTTCAGGGGAGAAACACCTTACAAAGATCGCAAATAGAATGTCAGATCACTCAATGAAAGAGCTAGACAAACAAATTATTGGCGATGTATTCAAGTATGTGAAGCTAGAACAGGAAATGCCGAAGCTCACAGAGAAACGTGAACTAGTTAACTTTCAATCTCCAACGCTTGTTATCGCTGGGAAAAAAGATGTGTTTTTCCCCGAAACGAAGATTAAGGAAGTTGCAAAGGAGATTATTCCAAATTTAGTAGATTTTAAATCCTATGACATGGGTCATTTTCCATCGGAGAAATATTTACAGATGATTAATGATGATATAGGTGAATTTTTAGCTGAGCATTATTAGTAGAGAGAAGACCTCAGGAGGACTTGAGATAGTTGTCCATTCTGTCTTTCGTTGTACTTCTTTAATAAGGAGATAAACATGAATATAGATAGCGTTTTAAAGGCAAGCTTATCAATAATTGGTTTCCCGTTCACTATAACAAATATTCTTATTAATCAAGTAAAGAAGGTTAAAGAACTAGGAGAATTGGTGGAAGTAGATAATAGAAATATTCATACGATTTTTACTGGAGAAGAAGAGGCAAATCCTACTGTTATACTTGATTCGGGCTTAAGTTGTTGTTCAATTGATTGGCATTTCATACAACCAGAATTATCAAAGTTTGCTAGGGTTGTTTCTTTTGATCGAGCTGGTTATGGTTGGAGTTCGCCTACAAAAGGCATGAACACCAGTGAAGAAGTAGTAGATGATTTAACCAAAGTATTAGAAAAATTAGCTCTTAAGCCACCATATATCTTAGTAGGACATTCATTTGGCGGGCTTAATATGAGGCTGTTTGCGAGTAAATATCCAGAAAAGGTGGCAGCACTAGTCTTAATTGATGCGGTACATGAGAAACGGTATATGCCCAATGAGTGGGATGCTGTCCGTAAAAAGAACCATCAAAAAAGTCTAACTTTATTTAGGATTGGATTTATCACATCTAGTGTTGGTCTCCCAAGGTTATTAAGGCAGCCTGTAGGTAGAAAATATTTACCGGGACATTTTCAAAAAGCTGTGAATTATATAGGTTATCACCCAAATACATTTGAAGCGGTTTATAAGGAATTTATACACAGTGAGAAATCTGCATTGCAGGTTGCTAATGCTAAACCATTGGATAAAGACATGCCAATTAGGATAGTGAGTTCAAATAATAATGATCCAACTTGGGTTGAACATCAAGAACTTCTATGCAAATTGTCAAATAATACAAAGCAAATTAAAACTGATAATAGTCATTCGATTCATTTGGAAAATCCCGAAATAGTCATAAAGACAATCAAAGATGTATTTGATGAAGTGAAGTAAAGAGTGCGCTAATTTTCCACTTGTTATATTTGGCAAATTATTGTAACCTAATCACATACCTCATTATTCTAGGTAGGTGAAAAATTTGTTTAATCGAGAATTAGTTAAGGGAAGTACGTCGCTCATTGTTTTGCAACTACTTGACACAGGCGATATGTACGGGTACCAGCTCGTTAAGGAAATGGGAAGACGTAGTGAAAATGCACTTGACGTCAAGGAAGGCACCTTATACCCGGCTCTTCATAAGCTTGAGGAAAAGGGATTTATTTCGTCTTATTGGAAAGAACAAGAAAAAGGCCCAGCTCGCAAATATTATTCAATAACAGATGTAGGGCAACAGCTCCTCGAGGATAAAACAAAAGAATGGAATTCATTTGTAAAAATGATGAATCAGGTGTTAGGAAGATCATGATGACGAAAGAAGAGTTTGTTCGTCGGTTACGAGTGGAATTAGAAGGTCATCCGAGGGGAGATGAGATTGTAGCGGAATATGCTGATTATATGGAACAAAAACATCGTGATTTGTTGCTTGTGGGAAATAACGAATTTGAAGCAGAAGCACTTGTGATAAGTCAATTAGAGGATCCGAAAACAATTGCTCGACATTATTCAAGTGGGCTTAACTCTACAAAGGAGTTTAGCAAGGTTTTACTAATAAACTACTTATTGTTTGTCATTGGTTTATTGTTGACCTCCATTTATACACTTTACCAGACAACAGTTGTGAGCCAGCTTTGGTTTTACCTAGTCGGACAGAAGTGGTTTATTCTAGTAGGATATTGTCTTTTGTGGGCATGTATCGGATTTTCCATAGGGAAAAAATTTGGATTTAAAGGAAGAGAGCTACATAAACGGATCTTTCGATTTTCTCTTATTCCAAACTATTTACTGATGCTACTAGTCTTATATTTGGAGCCAATACAACACTGGTTCAATCCGTTACTCACTCCAGAGTTTGTAATTATGTGCGTAATCGTGACATTGCTTTTTTACCCAATCAGTAAAATAAGTTTTAAGATGGGGATACTGAAGGGAATATAAGTCCCTTTTTTTAATAATATACCTAGTAATTCTAGGTAGTGTTGAGGTGGTCGGAAAATGTTTATTCGTGCAAAAAGTAATCAGGTCTTAGTGGAGGGAATACGATTTAGTTTGTTTAATACTGCCTATATAGCAGTCACTGCAGCCCTTTTTTTTCATTGCTGTGGATAGCCATACATGCCGTTTTTGTCCCATTTTACTTTGTCATTTTAGTGGCGTATGGCTATTTCTATTATTGGCTTAAGTATTCGAAAAGTTTTATGAAGGCAGCTGGGACTCCGACAAAGAGTTTTTTCATCGGGTTGTTTGGAGTTATTCCAAATGCCATCTTCTTTTTTATTTTGTCAGCTTTTATTGATACTAGCTCAGACAGCTGTGGCTTTGGTGATGTAATTGCGATGTTTATTTTGCTTGTTTCGATTTTCACCATGCCTTTGGTCATGTTGATTTCAGCGATATTTTTTAAGGATTTATAATAGGAGGAATTTCTATGCTTAAGAAAGTATTTGTATGTAGTCTAGTTTTTCTAGTTTTAGGTTCTTCTTTTCTTTTTTTCAAACATAATTTTTCTCGTTCTTTTCACCATAGGTTTACTCAAAGTACGGATCTAAGCTATGAGAATATAAATGGAACGAGCCTCTTAGAGAAGATTGACCTTCCAAAAGCCAAAAGTAGAGATAACGATTTGTATCATTACTTTCATTTAGAGGAAGGTATAGAAGTTGCTGCAAACAGTGATGGAGAAATTGTTCGTTTTATCATCACAGGTGAAACGAAAACTGTTCGTGGAGTCGGTGTTGGGGATACGATTGAAAAAATAACGGCTACTTACGGTAAAAACTACTATCGCAGATCAGAACATGGGATAAATATATTGGGATATAAAGACCATACCCTCAACCATTCTATTGAATTTTGGCATGATCAAAATAATACGGTTCTGTTTTTCAGATACGACCTTGGGTCAATGGAGTAGAGTATGAGAAAACTATTGTTCATTTTCATTCTCGTCCTAGTAGCTTGCCAAAATTCAACTCTTGAAGAAACGATGAAACAAGTTCGTTCAACTGATTTAGCTAACGAATCGATTGCTGGAATCAGACTTGGGGACGCTCTCCCTGATCAATTTGAAGAAGATCCTGATAATGAATACTATCGATCAAAAAGAAATTATGATCTCTATAAGGCCGAGAATATTTTTGTGAATATTGAAAGAAGTACAGGTGAAATTGTCTCAATTTTACCACATGAGAAAAACCTTGAGGCAAAGACTGCTAGAGGAATTGGTGTCGGGGATACTCTTTCTGATGTCATAACTGCCTATGGGGAAAACTACTATGAATATACGGACAGGTCTCAAGGAAGTTACAAAATTGGATACATTGATCATGACAGGAATATCTCGCTAACATTCTATGTATTTTTAGAAAAGGTAACTGCAATGACGCTAAGATATGCCTTTGAGCAATTGGTTTGGTACCAAAATTAAAGGATGGTTGAAATGAAAAAATTAACGAAAGTAACTGCGTATATTACTCGTAAAATGGAAGGGAAATTCCAGTTGTTGACGATGTTGGAAGAGGGCGTCGAGTCTTACGGCCTACAAGTTCCTGGTGGAACAGTAGAGGAAGGCGAAACGTTAGAAGATTGTTTGCTAAGAGAGATTGAAGAAGAAGCACAGCTTCAACAGTTAGAAATAAAATCGTATCTAGGTGAATGCTCGTACTTTTTGGAAGCCAAACAAGCCTACATCACTCGTCACTATTTTCATCTTACCATTGAAGAATGTTTAGATAGGTTTACTGTAGTGGTTCGTAGTCAGGACGAGGATAATGGTTGGATTTATCATTATCGTTGGACCGATCTACAAACGGATCATCCCCCGACACTTGGGGGGCATTTAGGAGGATGTTTACCAAAGTTGCTTGTTACTTTGGAGGAAAATGGTAAAATAAACATGTAAACGTAAAATAGTCCTCTAGGGAAATACTTAGCAAAGGTGTGACAGTAATGAGACTTTACATATCGGATTTAGACGGCACACTAGCCAATTCTGAAAAGGCGATCAGTTCAAGATCGCAACAAGTACTAAACGAACTTATTGATCAGGATATTCAATTTACGATTGCAACAGCTCGGTCCTATGCATCATTAAAGGATATTATTGAGCCACTCAAATTAAAGTTACCTCTAATTCTTTTTAACGGGGCTTTAATCTATGATCCTATCAAGAATAAAACAATTCTTTCTAATTTTTTATCGCGGGAGACTGCAAAGGAAATTATCCAATCTTACGAGGCTCATGGAGTTACACCAATTGTCTATATCATCAATGGAGATGGAGAAGATAAGGTCTTGTATAAAGGGGTTTTTAACAAGGGTGAAGACGATTACATGGGTGATCGGATAAAAAATCATGATGATAGGTTTATTCAAGTTGATAATTTTTATGATTATTTAGATGAGCAGATTGTCAGTATCAATGGCATTAATACTAATCTAACACTTGCGCCTGTGTATGAGAAACTAAAGCAAAACAAAGAGATTATCTGTCATTATGCTGAGGACATTTATTCGAAATATTATTGGCTAGAAATATTAGATAAAAATTGTACAAAAGGGCAGGCGGTTAAATATTTGAAAGAGTACTTGAATGCTAGCACGTTAGTGTGCTTCGGCGATCAGTTAAATGATCGGACGATGTTTGAGTGTGCCTGTGAAAGATATGCTGTTGCAAACGCTCATAGTGACATTAAATCACTCGCAACAGATATCCTCTTAAGTAACAATGAAGATGGTGTAGCTGAGTTTCTTTATGAGAGATATCGGAAGGTGAATTTGTGAAAAAATTGATCTTAGGAATTGTCATTTTTTTCATGCTTGTAAGTGGAATTATAGGACTCAGGTTCGGAAGTGCATTGTTCCAAGAAGAAAACACAACGGAGATATTGGCAGCTATTTTTAAACTAGAGTCCACGGATCATCCCTACAAACAAGTCTCTGTAAACTCAGAGTCGATCATGTTTGTGTCAAAAAATAACAATGGTAGCCAAGTAATCAAAGAGTTTATGGAAGTACGCGGCTGGGTTTTTCAAGAACAAATGGGTTCAGGTTACTTTTTTGAAAAAGATGAAGTTACTGTCGTTGTAGAAACAAGGTTGTTTACAGGGAATTACTTCCTTTGGAAGGTGCCAAGAGAATTTTAAACTAGAGTAGTAAATGTAGCGGTCACCAGAGCCGCTATTTTACTTAAAATCGGGTGATTTTCATTTTCGCGGACACCAGGGACGTTATTTGCCTGAAAACTATTATTTTATTAAGATTTTGCCCAAATAAGGTCCCCTGTGTCCGCGAAACTTCAAAATTTGCCTTTTTAACAAAATTAACGTCCTCTGTGTCCGGTTACTATATTTTGCAACAATTACTAGGAAAATTCCAGCTCATATCATGTTATGATGAGGCAAGACATTTTTAGTAGAGGGAGTTAGAAGAATGTTAACACAAACGACAGTCGGGCAAGCTGCAGAGTATTTTCAACTTCTTTCTTTAGAAGCTAGTTGTGATCAGCAAGAGTTCTGGGATTATTTAATTCTACACCACGATGAAAAAGCTTACGAGTTTCAGGAATTAGTTTCGACTGTTTCAAAGGAAAATCAACGGATCGTTTATCCAACGAAAAATCAGGATCTACAGTTTAGTCTTGATGTAGCTAAAATGTTAGCAGACTTTTATTTACACTATTGTACATGGGTTTCGGAGGCTTCGTATCACCCAAAACGAATTTTAGATATAGGCTGTGATAACGGAATTTTAACATGCTTCTATGCTTTTTTATATCCGGAGGCAGAAGTGGTTGGTATCGATAAAACGAAGGATGGAATTCGGATTGCTAGCGAATTAGCGACAAGACTAGGTTTGACAAATATTACGTTTCAGCAAATGGATTATCGTAACATTCGTCGATTATATCCTAGTGATTCCTTTGACATGATTACCTCAGTGCGAGTTTTTCATGAAATCATAGGTACTCTTCCAGTGCCATTATACTGGTCACTCGAGGAGTTTTTGAGAACATCTCCCTTGAGTTCAGATTATCGCTATCTAGAGATCATTGAAGAATTGTTAACCGAGGACGGAGTCTATCTATCAACAGAACGTTTAGAAAGTCCAGCAGCTTTAGGTCTATGGTCTAATATGCTAGAGGCGGTTGACCTTTCGATTGATTGGGAGAGTTCAAGCTTCATAGAATTTCATGAAACAGGCGTTCGCCAGAAAGCCCCTATTGTTGTAGCGACGCAGTCAAACAGGGGTAAACCCACAATGGAAGGCATAACGCAGCTCTATTTGAGAAATGTTGAAAATAAAGCTATTGGCTCCTTTTCAAGTGTCGCTGCAGAGCTTATGTTTCATCAGCAAGAACCAAAGCAATTCCAAACGGGACGGTTACTAAAATTCCATGATCACTGGTACCAAATTCGTTATGAAATATGGTCTACAGATACCGCTATCCTTGTGTATGGGTGTGGAAATATGGGGTATCGGAAACTAGAGATTCTGCCTCTAGCAGAAACTGAAAAAGCTTATTTGATAGTAGAGGAACTTTTCGGCCAATATTCAGAACAAGCAGCCGTAGGTTCATATACATCTCTAGAAGAGCGCGAGGAGTTAAGTGACTAAAATTTACAGCTACCTGCATAACGTAGGTAGTTTATTTTTGTTTTAGGGAAAAGCTCAGAAGGAGCATGGAAGAGTTTTTGATTTAGCTATCGACTTGTATAGATAACTATTTCACTCTATGCATAAAAAAAGAATTTATCAACAATCTAACATTAAAGTTAATCCAAAAATTGAATTCTTTAGAGGTTGAGAACAGTGGTAATAGAAACAACAAAATTGGTGGTGTTATTTCTTTTAGTCTTTACTGTCATGCGTCTTCTTGGTAAAACTTTACTGTCGCAATGGACAGCATACGATCTAGTCACTATTATATTTTTGTCTTATGCAGCCTTAGGCGCGGTAAAGATTAACAGCTTCTTCCATGCGGTGATTTGCATTATTAGCATAGGAACTTTGTATGTCATCATATCTAGATTAAGTTTGTTCCAAGCTTTAACGAATATTATTATTGGTGAACCCACCATTTTGATCAAGCATGGCACCATTATCCAAAAAAACCTAAAGAAAATTCGCTATTCTTTGGCTGAACTGCTTTCCATGATTCGCACTTTTGGTTATCCAGATATTAAGGATATCGAGTACGCTATTCTAGAACCAAATGGAAAAATTAGTGTAATTCCTATAAAGGAGTTACAACCGTTAACGGTTCAACATTGTCAAATCAACGTTGAATACACAGGACTGCCCTTGTCACTTATTATTGAGGGGAAAATTCAAAAAGGAAATTTGACCATAATTAACAAGGACGAAGCCTGGTTGGAAAAGCATATTGTTGAAAAGGGTTTTAAAGACATTAAGGAAATATATTATGCGTATATAAAGGATAATGAGGACTCGTTTACAATTCTTAATTATCAATAAATAGTTGAAATGGAGAAACGTCAAATGGATTACCAATTATTTAAAGCCATTAACCGACTAGCTGGTCGTAACTCAATGCTTGATAAATATATGATCGCAGTTTCAAAAAAGTATTATTTTTTATTGATTATTGTCTTAATTTACATATCATTGACAGGTTATATCGACAGAAAAGTTGTGAAGAAAGCTTTGGTGTCTTATTGCCTTTCAATATCAATAGCTTATGTATTGAATCAGTTTTTTTATAAACCACGACCATTTTTAGAACATCAGGTTAACTTACTCATTCCAGCAAAGAAAACGTCTTCTTTTCCAAGTAAGCACACGTTGTTTTTATTCGTGGTATCTTCTACACTTTTCTTCCATGACCGTATTGTAGGTTCATATCTATGGGGATTATCTGTACTAACTGGTATTTCTAGAGTGTGGCTTGGACATCACTATCCTTTTGACATTCTTGGTAGTGCAATCATTGGTAGTATGACGAGTAGTGTTGTAGAGAGATTAGAAAACGCTAAATTTTCTCTGAAATAAAAATTATCAAAAAAATATTTTCGTGTAATACCAACGATGTAAGCGGTGCCTAAAAAATATTCTTAAAAAACATTGTTGACATAGAGTGAATTTCTCTTTAATATGAGCTTATTCCAAAAATTAAATATAACTCTTATCAAGAGCGATTGAGGGACCAGGCCCGTTGAAATCCGGCAACCACCAGTAATTGGAAAGGTGCTACTTCCTGCAGAATGTGTTCATTCTGAAAGATAAGCTAATCTTATTAGGCCTCTTTCGGATGAAAGGGGCCTTTCTTAATTCGCTTTTGAAGGAAGTATAATGGCTCGGAGGGATGTTATGTTCTTAATCTTGACTAATCAGATAAGCTTACTAACATTTAAGGTTATAATCGCTCATGAGTAAGGAAGATTTAAGAGGTGTTTTATGAAACAGTTTCAACAATCAAAGACGTTGGGGAGCCTTCCAAAGCAGTTTTTTGCAAAGTTGGTTCAGAAGGTGGAGAAGGTAAAACAAGACCATGATGATGTGATTAATCTAGGTCAAGGAAATCCAGATCAACCGACACCTTTGCATATTGTTAAGGCACTTCAAGAGGCAGCCGCCAATCCTCTGTATCATAAGTATTCACCATTTCGTGGGTATGGCTTTCTCAAAGAAGCGGTCGCTACATATTACCAACGGGAGTATGATGTAGTTCTTGATCCCCACACAGAAGTGGCTGTGATGTTTGGTACGAAAACAGGATTGGTCGAAATCAGTCAATGCTTGTTAAACCAGGGAGATATCGCGTTAGTCCCAGATCCGGGTTATCCAGATTACTGGTCGGGTGTTGTCATGGCTGGTGGTGAAATGTCGTTTATGCCACTTTTGGAAGAAAACAAGTATTTGCCAGATTTTACGAAGATTACTGAAGAGACATTTGAGAAGGCCAAATTAATGTTTCTGAACTACCCCAATAATCCAACGGGTGCAGTTGCTACGAAAGAATTGTTTGAAGAAGCAATTATGCTTGGAGAAAAACATGACATTTGTATTGTTCATGACTTTGCTTACGGAGCGATTGGTTTTGATGAACAGAAACCATTGAGCTTTATGCAAGTGCCTGGAGCTAAAAATGTTGGTGTTGAGATGATGACTCTATCGAAAACCTATAATATGGCGGGCTGGCGAGTAGGGTTTGCAGTAGGGAACCCAAGTGTGATTGAGGCATTGAATTTAATTCAAGATCACTATTATTGTAGTGTGTTTGGTGGCATACAAGAAGCAGCTGCTACGGCATTACTAGAGTCGCAATCATGTGTGGATGAACTTGTTTCCCAATACGAGAGTCGTAGAAATGTCTTTATTGAAGCGCTCAGTGAAATTGGTTGGAAGGTTGAAGCACCTAAAGGTTCCTTCTTTGCTTGGTTACCTATACCACCAACGTATAGCTCAGAACAATTTGCTGATTTATTACTTGAAAAAGCTAGAGTGGTTGTTGCCCCTGGGAATGGCTTCGGACAATTTGGTGAGGGGTATGTGCGGGTTGGACTTTTGAGTGATGAAGATCAATTAAGAGAAGCTGCCCGTCGCATTGGTGAGTTAGAAATTGAATGGGGGAATGTATGATGCAAGCCATTCAAGTTCAAGCAGGCCCAAGTGTTTATCAGTGTGAAGAGGATGTTCTCTTAAGTCTAGAAGAAAAACTTCTTAAATATGGCTTTCGGAACGTTCTGGTTATCCACGGGGAAAAATCGTGGAAAGCAGTAGAACCTTATTTTCCAGCTTTCAAGGAGCTAGTAGCAACTTTTGTTCCCTACTCAGGTCATTGTTCAGAAAATGAGATTGACAGAGTTGCCGAACATCAGGCGGATGTCATAGTGGGAATTGGTGGAGGAACGGTGTTAGATCTTACGAAGGCTGTTGCTAATAAGATCGGCAAAGATGCTGTTCTCATACCAACACTTGCAGCAACTTGTGCGGCATGGACACCGCTAAGTGTAATCTACGACGATCAAGACCGTTTTGTCAGATTTGAAGTGTTTCCAAGGGCCAACTTGCTAGTTTTGATTGAACCTAGGGTACTTTTAACTTCTCCTCCTGAATACTTGAGGGCTGGGATTGCTGATACCTTAGCAAAGTGGTATGAAGCAAGAGCTCTTACGGAGCAATTGGAAACAAAGCGAGTGTCAATTGAATTAGCAGTGAATACCGCCAAGTTATGTAAGGATGTCCTTCTCGAACACGGTGCCGCAGCCATCGAGGCCTTAAATAAAGGTGTCAGCAATCATTCTTTTATCCAGGTGATTGAAACCAATATCCTGGCAGGTGGCTTAGTAGGAAGCTTGGGAGATCGTTATGGTCGAATTGCAGCCGCTCACTCGGTTCACAATGCGTTAACACAGTTTGAGGAAACCCATCATCTTTTACATGGTGAAAAGGTCGCATATGGCATACTTGTTCAATTAGCCCTTGAAAAAAGGGTGGATGAACTCGTCGAGTTACAACCTTATTATCATGAACTACAATTACCTTATCTTTTTACACACTTAAAACTTGATTTCGAGAGTCTTGAAACCAAGCAAAAAATTGCTGAATGGACATTAAAAAAAGGTGAATCCATTCATATGATGGGACAATATTTTACCGAAGAAGACATTATTTTAGCGTTAGAAACTGTAGAGGAAACTCTAAAAAAACTATTAAAAGGGAGATATTCAACATGAAAAAATTATTATTATCAGTAGTAGCATCTTTATCATTATTCGCTATGGCAGCTTGCGGTAGCTCTGACACAGCAGGCAAACCACTTTCTGAAAATCAATTAAAAATTGGGGTAACTGCTGGACCGCATGAGCAAATCATGGAAAAAGTAAAAGAAGTAGCAGCTGAAAAAGGTCTAGAAATTCAAATTGAAGTATTCACTGAGTATGTAATGCCAAATGTGGCACTTGCAGAAGGTGACCTTGATGTAAACAGCTTCCAACACAAACCATACTTAGACAACTTTAAGTCAGAGCGTAATCTTGATCTAATCGAAGTTGCAACAAACGTAAACTTCCCAATGGGAATTTACTCAATTGGCCTTGGAAATGTATCTGAGTTACAAGCAGGTGACAAAGTGGGTCTACCAAACGATCCGACAAACGGAGCGAGAGCATTAATCCTTTTTGAAGCTGCAGGATTAATTACGCTTAAAGAAGGCATTGGAGTAAAAGCAACAGTTAACGATATTGTGGAAAATCCATTAAACTTAAATTTCATTGAGTTAGAAGCGTCACAATTACCTCGTCAATTAGATGAATTAGCTGCAGCTGCAATTAACACAAACTTTGCAGTAGAACACGGTTTTGTACCAACTAGAGACTCTATTTTTATCGAGCCTAATGACTCTCCTTGGGTAAACGTAATTGCTGTTCGTACAGAAAATAAAGACGATGCTGTCATTAAGAAATTAATCGAAGCTTACCACTCAGAAGAAGTAAAGCAATTTATTATCGACACATTTGAAGGTTCAGTAGTACCTTCTTGGTAAAAAGTAAATAACCAATGGAAGGCTGACGCTACCAAGCCAGCAACGTGTCAACGTTGAACCGAGGTAGGAGCCAGCCTTCTCCTATTTTTCACATCAAAAGGAGTGTAGACAGTGATCTTACTAAAAAACCTTTCTAAAACCTATCACTCGAAAAACGGCAAAATCGATGCATTACAGGATGTTTCCCTTGAAGTAAAGAAGGGTGAAGTTTTTGGAGTGATCGGTTATAGTGGTGCCGGAAAAAGTACCTTAATCCGATGCGTGAACCTTCTTGAAACACCAGATCAGGGAGAAGTCTTAATTAACGATACAAACTTAATGAAGCTTTCACAAACTAAGCTCCGTCAAGAACGTCAAAACATTGGAATGATTTTTCAAGGATTTAACCTATTGAAAACAGCGACTGTTTATGACAACATCGCCATCCCGTTAAAGCTATCAGGTATTCCCAAAAACGAGGTTGACGAACGAGTAAAGAAGTATTTAGCTGTAGTCGGCCTTGAAGACAAACAGCAAGCCTACCCTGAACAGCTGTCTGGCGGTCAAAAACAGCGTGTGGCCATTGCCAGGGCTTTATCTCATGAACCTGAAATTCTGTTAAGTGATGAAGCAACGAGTGCACTAGATCCAGAAACAACAGAAGCCATCTTAGACCTTTTGTTAAAAATTAATCAAGAGTTTGGTATTACGATTTTACTAATCACTCATGAAATGCATGTCATTCAAAAGATTTGTGATCAGGTAGCCGTCATGGAGAACGGTCAAATTGTTGAGCAAGGGAATGTGATTGATTTATACTCAAACCCTAAGCATCCAACAACGAAGAAATTCATTGATAGCATGTTTACGAATACAATTCCTGCTCCTGTTATTAATGATTTGAGTGCGAAAGGTCCGATTGTCAAACTTTCATTTGTTGGTCATTCAACGGGTAAACCTGCACTAGCTAATGTTGTAAAGAAATTCAACGTTTATACCAATATTTTAGCAGGGAACATTGTGCAGTTAAAAAACGAGCCTTATGGACGAATGATTGTTCATATTGAAGGTGAAGAAGAAGAAACGAAAAAAGCGATTGCGAGTTTGAAGGACGAAGGGGTCCAAGTGGAAGAGGTGAGTATAAATGAACTTTAGTATTCTAGAATTTTATGAAAAATGGGGTTCGAATATATGGAAAGCATCGATTGAGACGTTCCAAATGGTGACGATCGCGCTTTCCATTTCCGTGCTAATTGGTTTACCACTAGGTGTTTTACTGGTTTTGACACGACCGAATAAGAGTCTGGAAAATAAGTATGTCTATCAAGTTCTAAATGTTCTTATTAATATTATCCGTTCGATACCGTTTATTATTCTACTATTTTTCATCCTGCCTTTTACAAAGCTATTAGTAGGAACATCGATTGGTGTAAAAGGGGTAATTGTACCACTTGTTGTCTATACAGCTCCTTATATCGCTAGGTTAATGGAAACATCATTACTTGAAGTAAACAAAGGTGTGATTGAAGCGTATGAGGCAATGGGGATTAAAACGCGACATATTATCTGGCACGTCATGGTTCGAGAAGCTCGCCCTTCGATGGTGCTTGGCTTGACGATTGCGACGATTGGATTAATTGGCGCAACAGCGATGGCTGGATTAGTTGGTGCAGGTGGATTAGGTGACTTAGCTTACCGTTTCGGACATCTTCGTTATGAAGAGGACGTAATGATCGTTACGGTTATTTTACTTATTATTCTTGTTCAAGGAATTCAATCGATTGGAAATCGCGTTGCAGCTAAGTTGAAAAAGGATTAGGAGTGGCGTTTGATGGGGAGTGTTGATCTTTCTACATTGAAAGTTGTAGAAGAGTGGGAAAGAAAGGCGAAAGAAATTTTACCCAAAGGGGCCTATGATTATGTCAACAGTGGCTCTGGTAAGGAAGAAACATCTACCAAGAATGTTCAAGTATTTTCCAAATGGAGCCTCGTGCCTCGCATGTTACGAAACGTCAAGACGAGTAGTTTAGCTACCAAGCTATGGGGCGTGACATTAGCAACGCCAGTCATGCTTGCCCCTGTGGGTTTTCAAACGGTGATCCATCCGAGTGGGGAGTTGGCAGCGGCAAAGGCAAGTGATAAATTGGGCATTCCTTACATCACAAGTACAGTTTCTTCTTATAATATAGAAGCAATTGCTTTAGCTGCTCCAACTACGCCAAAGTTCTTTCAACTGTATTGGCCTGGGGATGATGAGATTGCAGTCAGTTTTGTTCGTCGTGCTGAACAAAGTGGCTACACAGCAATTGTCCTAACTGTAGATACTTCTGTTATTGGCTACCGGGAACGTGATTTGCAAAATCAGTATTTTCCCCTTCGACAAGGAGCGGGAATGGCGAATTATCTATCGGATCCTATTTTCCAAAAAAAATATAATGCTGAAGGAAGTAATGAACAAACAGAGTTAATAGGAAAAATTGCACCGTTAATTTTTAACCAAACACTTACATGGGAAAAAGTTGCTTGGCTAAAAACAAAAACGTCATTACCGGTAATTATTAAAGGAATTCTTCATCCAGCTGATGCGAAGCTTGCTAAGGCTTATGGTGTTGATGGAGTTGTCGTGTCTAATCATGGTGGTAGACAATTAGATGGAGCGATTAGTTCATTAGAAGCTTTACCTGCAATTGCAAAAGAATTAAAAGGTGAGATGCCGATTTTCTTTGATGGTGGAATTCGCCGTGGCTCAGATATTATCAAAGCACTAGCACTCGGTGCAGATTTCGTTTGTGTTGGTCGGTTGTATGCCTATGGTTTAGCTTTTGGTGTAGAAGGCGTTTATACAGTTCTCAAAAATTTAATCAGTGATTTGGATGTTAGTCTAGCATTAACAGGAGTGACTTCAATTTCTGAAGTTGATGATACAATAATAGTAAAAAATACGTAACAATTTTAGGCTGCTGAGGCAGTCTATTTTCTTTTCATAAAATTAGAGATTTAGAGTTGATTACCTAGTATAATAACGTCAAAAGAGATTAAGAGGTGGCAAAGGTTGAATATTTCGTTCTCAAATAAAATGAGTCAATTTGAAACTCTTATTTTTAGTGAGTTAGCAAACTACAAAAAACAAAAAATAGCACAAGGTATCGAGATCATCGATTTAAGTATTGGAAGCCCAGATTTACCACCGCCGGAATCCGTCATGGAGGTATTGGCCAAAGAAGTAAAAAATCCATATCAATATGGCTATTCAATGACAGGAACAAAGGACCTACGTAAGGCGATTACGGATTACTACGCTAAGAATTTTGATGTTGTCATTCAACCTGAAAATGAAATAGAAGTGATGATGGGATCACAAGATGGACTCGTGCACTTACCAATGGTAGTAGCAAACCCTGGAGATCTGATTCTCGTTCCTGATCCAGGCTATACCGCTTATTCAACCGGAATTAGCTTGGCTGGTGCTACCCCTTATCCAATGCCTTTGAAAGAGCAAAATGGCTTTTTACCAGATCTAGAGGCAATTCCTGTTGAAGTAAGGGCAAAAGCAAAACTGATGATCTTAAACTTTCCTGGAAACCCAGTTCCGGTATTAGCGACACATGAATTTTTCAACACAGTTGTTCAGTTTGCGAAAAAACATAACATAATTGTCCTGCACGATTTTGCTTACTCAGAGCTTTATTACGACGAGAAGCCAATTTGTTTCTTATCGGTAGAAGGAGCAAAAGATGTAGGCATTGAGTTCAATTCCTTGTCTAAAAGCTTTAACATGGCTGGGTGTCGTATTGGGTACCTTGTAGGTAACTCTCAAATTATTGGTGCTTATAGTAGATTGAAATCCAATCTAGATTATGGGGTTTTCACACCAATTCAAAAAGCGGCAGTGTCAGCGTTGGAAAACTCAACAAGTTTTAGCGAGGATTTAAGAACGATCTATAAAAGAAGAAGAGATATTCTGGTTGAGGGGCTAAACGAATTAGGTTGGAAGGTGGATGCACCGAAGGCATCGATGTTTATTTGGGCGAAAGTACCGGATAATTATACTTCTACAACCTTTGTCTATCGATTGATTGATGAAACTGGAATTGTTATCACACCAGGTAATGCTTTCGGGGAAGAAGGAGAAGGTTACGTTCGAATTGCGCTCGTTCAAACTGAGGAGTTGTTAATGAAGGCAGTAAAGAAATTAAAAGATAGTCAATTTTTTAGCTAATGAACGTTTAGTTATAATATGAAGATACTTAAGTAATAAAACAATCTAAAAGAGGAATGCTAAGATCAAAAAGGAAGATCTTACATGAACAAAACGAGTAGAAATATACTTTTTCTAATGACAGTTCTGCCTTGGCTTACCATTCCCTTCATTGGTGTAAAGACACTAAAGAGATACATTCCTGCTTCATTGTTTATGGTACTGTACCTAATTGCGGAAGGATCCTATGCGGAAAAGAATAAATGGTGGTGGTTCACCACAACTAAGAAACCGAATTTTCTTGGAGAAATGCCCTTAATTTTTGGTCCGTTTTTGGTGGGATCGTTGTGGATTTTAAAATATACCTTTGGGAACTTTAAACTCTATCTATTGGTAAATCTAATAATTGATTCAATCTTTACGTATTTATTCACTACTTTGTTTAAGAGAATGGGTTACGCAACGTTAGTACGATTAAAAAAAGTTGAGTTATCGATTGTTTTTATTGTAAAAATGCTTCTATTATATTTGTTTCAAGTTGTATACGATAGGTACCGGAAAGCTGTTAGCATCAATACCAATAAATTTTAGAGTCGGATACGTCATTGTTTTGGCGTATTCTTTTTGACAGTGTGTTGTTATGATGGCAATGAGGTGCCTGCATCTGTACAAACGGATATGATGAAAAGCAACCCCTACCTAATGACAGATACTAGTTTAGTTAAGTCATCATTATATAATCATCCCGCTCATACTTCACTATCAGCTCAAAAAAACGTTGAAATAGAACTTGATTTTTACCGACAAAAATTAGACTTTATTCATGTCGTTGCCCATGAAGTCCGCAATCCGTTAACGGTTATAAAATAATTTGCTACCGGATCATGATGTACAAGCTAAACTTAGCCTAATAGAAGACTATTCTGTAGCAATTGATCATGAGATACATCATATTATCCAAACAGAGCAAATGATGACTACCGACACATTCTGGAAAACAAAACTAATTAAAGCAGGCCTGTCATGGAAGAAGTGCTAGAAGTCATGATTGTAAAGGGCCGAACACAAAACATTAATCTAGTTTCGGACTTACAAGTCCCTTACAACAGAATTATTAATGGGAATTTAATGGGGTTTCGATTAGTTATCTCTAACCTGTTAAGCAAAGCAATCAAATACAGTTATGAAGGAGATACTGTTACATTTAAAAGCTTTATTGATCAAGGAAGACTGCATCTACATATAACAGATACAGGAGTAGGTATGAGTCGCGAAAGCCAAGAAAAACTGTTCCGTAAATATCAAAAGATTAACCAAGAAGTAGCTGGTCAGGGGATTGGGCTATTAAATAGTAACTCACTTTAAAGGGGAATTAGACGTTACTAGTCAACTTGGAAAAGGACCGAAGTTAGAGTGTCGTTTCCTATATAATTGTATATAGCTTGTAATTGCCTACAAGCAGTGTCTGTTATGACACTGCTTGTACTTGTTTGACAAAGGCTTTTAAAACAAAAGGAATAATTTGGTATATTCTTTTTCGTTGCTGAGCATTTACAATTACTTTTTATCGTGATATATTATTCATCTGCCGCTAAAACCTTTGATGAAAAGTATGCGGCAAATAGAGTTTACAATAACTTTGAATATAGTTGTTGCACAATGGTTGTTATTTTGATATAATAAGAACTCGCCAACGAAAGTGTTGGTGTTAACAACAAGAAATAGTTATTGACACAATTAAAGTTATTGTGATATAATTAAATTCTTGTCACAAAGAAACGACAAACAAATTGCATTGTTCTTTGAAAACTGAACACACAGCCAAGCGAATTAAAGAGATAGTAAATATCTCGTCAATGAATGATTATTTTTGAGCTATATCAAACACTTTTATGGAGAGTTTGATCCTGGCTCAGGACGAACGCTGGCGGCGTGCCTAATACATGCAAGTCGAGCGGACAATTGAGAGCTTGCTCTCAATTGTTAGCGGCGGACGGGTGAGTAACACGTGGGCAACCTGCCCTGTAGACTGGGATAACTTCGGGAAACCGAAGCTAATACCGGATAATCTTTTGGACCACATGGTCCGACAGTAAAAGTTGGGTTTTACCTAACACTACAGGATGGGCCCGCGGCGCATTAGCTAGTTGGTAAGGTAACGGCTTACCAAGGCGACGATGCGTAGCCGACCTGAGAGGGTGATCGGCCACACTGGGACTGAGACACGGCCCAGACTCCTACGGGAGGCAGCAGTAGGGAATCTTCCGCAATGGACGAAAGTCTGACGGAGCAACGCCGCGTGAACGATGAAGGCCTTCGGGTCGTAAAGTTCTGTTGTTAGGGAAGAACAAGTACCGTTCGAATAGGGCGGTACCTTGACGGTACCTAACGAGAAAGCCACGGCTAACTACGTGCCAGCAGCCGCGGTAATACGTAGGTGGCAAGCGTTGTCCGGAATTATTGGGCGTAAAGCGCGCGCAGGCGGTCTCTTAAGTCTGATGTGAAAGCCCACGGCTCAACCGTGGAGGGTCATTGGAAACTGGGAAACTTGAGTGCAGAAGAGGAGAGTGGAATTCCATGTGTAGCGGTGAAATGCGTAGATATATGGAGGAACACCAGTGGCGAAGGCGACTCTCTGGTCTGTAACTGACGCTGAGGCGCGAAAGCGTGGGG